>CALMJO010000194.1 GCA_937864375.1 uncultured Spirochaetota bacterium | reverse complement strand
GTGCAGGGCATGGAGCCCATGTACACGGCGGGCGTCATGCTGCAGCACGACGCGGGCAAGGCGATCGTATTCCGCCTGGAGGCCAGCTACGGCATGCTCTACGAGGGCGGGAACGCGATGTCCTTCACGATGTTCTCGTTCGGTGCGGGCTACAAGTTTTAGGGGGGGCCGATCTGCTGATCGGCCATAAGGGAAACTTCTGGAATGACATGCGGCAGGGAGATTGCGATGAAATATAAAAGGTTCTTTACGATGATCCTGGTTGCGGCGGCGGGCTTCATGGCCTCATGCGATACGGTGTTCACGGACGTGTACGATGAGGTGTCGCGGCCCAGGCTCTACGTGTTCGGGGGCTTCACCCACATGAATGGGATCATGCGCAGCGGCTTCGCGGAGCTCGACCTGGAAAGCGGCAAGCTCGCGGGAGCGGAGAGCGTTTTTACCGTAGGAAGCGCGCAGCCGGTCCTGTATCGTGACACGCTCTATTACGAAGCAGGCGGCACACTCTACGCCTCCGACTTCGATACGGGAGCAATACGATGGACGGTAATCGCGAGTTCTACCATTTATACGATTGTCGTAAATGAAGATACCGTATTTATCGGGGGCGCATTTTTTACCGTTGATGGCCAGCCGAGGGAATATTTCGCCCAGGTCAGGCGCGATACCGGCGCCGTGCTGCCGCAGTTAGTGGGAGGATTAGACAACTCCGTGAACGCCCTTGCGCTTTCAGGGGACACTCTGTTCCTGGGGGGGTATTTTTTAACCATTGACGGCCAGACCCGCAACCGCCTTGCGGCTGTCGATATACGCAGCGGCGACCTGAAATCATGGAATCCCGGTGCGGATGGATACGTCGGCATGCTATACGTAGTGGGTACCACAGTGTACTTCACGGGCGGTTTTGGCACTATCGCGGGAAACGCAAGAAATTCAATCGCGGCGGTGGACGCCCAAAGCGGCGCGCTGCTGCCGTTTAACGCGAATATTACCGGCGGAAGTGCAACCCTCTGCGCGTTCTCCAACGATACGATCTATATCACGGGTCCCGGCACTATCGGAGGAAAGGTAAGAAGCAGCCTTGCCGCGGTCGACCGGACAACGGGCGCGCTTCGCAGATGGGCGCCCACTCCGCAGTCGATACCAACGAGTATAGTCTACAATTCGGGCAAGGTTTATATGGGCGGCACCTTTACGACCATGAACGGCGTCACCAGGAACTATCTCGCCGCAGTCGACGGCGACCTGGGGGAACTCCTTGGCTGGTATCCCATCGCCGACAGCCAAGTCAATTACGTAATTCTGGACAGGTAATTCTCAAGCTGGAAAACCGGACATGAATGGAGTTGTATACCGGACAGTAATATTGTTTCAAATGGGCCCGCTATGACCTATACGCGCGTAGGGAATGCGGGGTGCTTCCCGGCATCCACGTCCGGGACGGGCGGGAAGCGTGGGAGACCGAACAGCCAATCGGTCACGATGGATAATTAAAGTTGGCGCTTCGGGATTTCAAATGGGTTACTCACCAATTCCTGCTGTTTTCGGCAT
>CALMJO010000193.1 GCA_937864375.1 uncultured Spirochaetota bacterium | reverse complement strand
AAAAGGCCGCGGGAACGACCGACGTGCTCTTCGACAAGACGGGCACCCTCACCTTCGGAAGCCCGTCGGTCACCCAGGTCTTTCCGCTTGACGCAAGCGCCGACGACCTGCTCGCACGCGCAGCGGCCGTTGAAAAAAATTCCGAACACCCTGTGGCAGGTGCCGTTGTGCGCGATGCGCAATCGCGCGGAATCGCCATTCCCCAATCAAGCTCGTTTGTCGCGGTCGCGGGAAAGGGCGCGCGCGCCCTCGTCGATGGGCACATCGTGCGCTGCGGGTCCGTCGATTTTCTTTCCGGCGAAGGAATTTCAATCCCGGGACCGGCGCGTGCGCGCGCGGCGGAGATGGAAGACAGCGGCGCCACCGTGATCGTCGTATCCAGTGATGATGCGGTGATTGGCGTAATCGGGGTGGCCGACCGCATCAGGGAAAGCGCGGCCCCGGCTGCGAGGGCGCTTGCCGCATCGGGCATGTCGCTGCACATGATCACGGGCGACAATCCGCGCACCGCGCACGCAGTCGCGGCACAGGCCGGAATACCGCACGTCATCGCGGGCGTCCTCCCCGGCGGGAAATCCAGCGAGGTGAACAGGATCAACGATGCCGGGAGGCACACGGTCTTCGTGGGGGACGGCATCAACGACGCGCCTGCGCTCGCCTCCGCCGGGGTGGGCATCGCGCTTTCGGGCGGGACGGACATCGCGGTTGAGAGCGGGGGCATCGTCCTCATGAAGGACGACCTGCGCGACGTGCCCGCCGCGCTCGAACTGAGCCGCGCGGTTATGGCGCGCATACGCGTGAACATCTTCTGGGCCTTCGCCTACAACATGCTCCTGGTGCCGGTCGCGGCCGGCGCGCTCCATCCGCTGCTAGGAATATCATTCAGGCCGGAGCTCGCGGGACTGGCGATGGCCATGAGCTCGGTCACGGTGGTGAGCCTCTCGCTCTTATTGAAGCGCTTCACGCCCGCGGTCTACCGGGGGCACGCCCTTACCTGATGCGCCCGCGGGCAAGCGAGGCGAATACGCCCGCCGCGCACAGGGCGGTGAAGATCCCGAACACGAGGCGCATGGATTCGAGGAACTGCGGGTAGTTTTCCTGCCCGATCTTCACGTGTCCCACGAGCAGCGCGAACACGAGCATCGTGATCCCCATGCTGAGCATCTGCCCCACCAGGCGCATCGTCCCCAGGGTCCCCGAGGCCACCCCGTACTGGCGGCTTTCCACCGAGCTCATCACCGCGTTCGTGTTGGGAGAGGCGAAAAGCGCGAACCCGAAACCAAGCACCACCAGGCAGGCAATGATATACGCGAGAGAGGTTTCGGGGCCCACGGGAACAAGCATTCCCAGCCCCGCGGTCGAAAACGCCATTCCAATTGATGAAACCACCCGCGGCTCGATCCTGTCCGAAAGCCTTCCGGCAATGGGAGAGAAGAGCGCCATGATCACGGGCTGCGCGACGAGCACGGTCCCCGCCTGGGGCGGGCTCATTGCCTTGATGTACTGGAGATAGAGCGAAAGCATGAATCCCACGGCAAAGGTCGCGCTGTAGTTGATGAGCGCGGCCAGGTTCGACATCGCGAAGGCAGTGTTTTTAAAAAAGAGATCCAGGTGGAGGACGGGGAACCGAGTGCGCTTTTCCCACGCCACGAACACGACCAGGAGCGCCGCGCCCGCCGCTGTCATGCAGGCCGCCGGCCACGAGGGAAGCTTCGAGAAGCCGTACATCATGAGGACAAGGCCCAGCGCGTAGAGCAGGGAGCCCGCGACGTCGAAGGATTCGCCCTTCGATTCCATCCACTCGGCGTCAAGGTAACGGTGCACCATCACGATAACCGCGATGCCGAGCGGAACCATCACGAGGAAAATGCCGTGCCACCCCACGTACTGCGCGAGCAGGCCGCCAAAGAACGGCCCCATGGAGAGCCCCAGGTAGACGGACGCGACGGAAATCCCGATCACCCTGCCCCGTTCACCGGGCGGGAACACCGAGGTGAGGATGGCGAGCGAATTGCCAAAGACGAACGCGCTTCCAAGCCCCTGCAGCGCGCGAAATGAGATCAGCGCGGGGGAGCTCCACGCGAACGCGGCGCCCAGGGAGGAGGCCGTGAAGATCCACACGCCCGCGATGAATACCTTCTTGCGGCCGTGGATGTCGGCGATCCTGCCAAAGGGCACGAGGAACGCGGCCGACGAGAGCAGGAAGGCGGAGGCGACCCACCCCAGGTCCAGGGCGTCCATGCCGAACTCCTCACCAATCCGCGGCAGCGCGATGTTCACGGCCGAACCGATGAAGGGCGTCATGAACGACACCATCGTCGCGATTACCAGCACCGGGAATCTTTTTATCCCTGCCTGAGTGCCCATGGATGCTTTCCTGTTTATGGATTAGATTCGTCGTCGCGTGCGGAAAACGGACGCGCCCGGTCACGCCCTGATAGTAAACCACTCCCGGAGGAGGTTTTCCTGTTTTTCTTCGATGCCCGCGCCGGAGCGCTCCGCGCAGAGCCCCACGCGCAGGGAGATGCGCGTCCCGTCTCCCCAGGGCCACCATGCGGCGAAGAGCAGGGTGTGCACCCCGTTGTCGCTGGCGAAGATGACCTGTCCCGGCTTGATGTCCATGCGCCCGCCCACGTGCTCGCGCACCATGACCGAGGCCTTTTCTATGGTGTTCACGTCCCACTTGCCCATGAAAAGAGAGATCAGCTCCGAACAGATTTTTTCCCTGTCGGCTGCGCCAAACACCAGGAGAGCCGTCTGGAAGCGGCCGTCCCAGGTCCATTCGTACGACGGCGTGGTGGCCCGGACAAGTCGGGTGCAGATCGCCTTCAGGGCATCGAGTCCGTGTGAGCTCATCGGGAGGATTGTCCACGAAAAAGAAACGCGGTCAAGGATAATGCAAGGCCGCGGCGGGGCCGCGGCCTTTTTTATACGGGATGATTATTCTCTCTCTAGTAGCCCTTATCCTGGAGCTCGCTTACGACATCCACGTAGAAATCGGGAGCGCTGAATCCCGGGGTGTAGCCCAGGAACTGGTCGACCTGGTGCAGGTGATTGACACCCGCGCACCACCACGCACCCGAAAGGGTTCCCCTGAAGTTTCCCCATTTCGCCGAGTTGATGGAAACCAAGCCGTCGTTGTCCCCCTCGAGGGGTAGCATCACGAGCCAGGTCGCGGCGAGCAGCTCGCCCGCGAGGATGTTCTTTATCCTGGACGCCCAGCTCTGGTAATAGATGCCGGAGACGTTGGGCGTGTTGGGATTGAACACGTTGATCATGTTGGAGCGGACCAGGTCGCGCCCGTTCTGCGCGGCGTCGCCGTTCTTGTCGCCAAAGAGGAAGGTGTACACCAGGTCGAGCGTCCCGCCCACGAAGGGCTCGAACACGTCTGGAATGGCGCCCATGATGAGGTCGGCGACGGCGCTGCCGCGGTGCGGGCCGCCAATGCTCGTGTGGCTTGCTACCTTCGACGATAGGCCCAGGTTGGTGATCGCATAGCGAGTGTAGATGGTGCCATGGCTGTGACCGATTATGTTTGCCTTTGAGGCGCCGGACGCGGCGAGGAAATACAACAAGTTCGCCTTGAACTGCACGCCCTTGTTCGCGGTGGAATCCATGCCGTTCACGTTTGAGATGTAGACGTCGGCACCCTCGTCGCGCAGGGCGTCGGGAATGTTCCACCAGTAGTCGATGATCCTGAGTATTTCGGACTGCGTTCCCATCCCGTGGGCGAGCACTATGGGGTACCTGGTCGCGCAAGGCGAGGAGTCTCCCCCGGCGAACGCCGCCGCGGGCATGATTGTGATACAAAGCACGAGCATTATTTTTTTAAGCATGCAAGACCTCCGCCTCTTGGAATTGAATGAAGGTCCAATACTAGCCATTAGGTTAACATTGTCAAGAATAAATCCAACCGGACGGTTTAAAATGTTTACATCGTTAAACCACATTGTCAAAATCCCGACAATTTTCCCGGTTCCAGCCCATTTAGAAAGGTTTGGGGGGCCGATCTGCCTCCTGGCCTGCGCCATAGACATGTCTTTGGCGAATGCCGCGGTTTGTGCGCATGTAGTCCGTTTTCCGCACATGGAATAGGAGCAATACGCGCGCTCCCTGCACCGGGGAACACGAAATCCCCCGTTTCCAACACGAAAACAGGCATTGTTATGCCTATGAGCACAGTATAACCACGAATGGACACTAATCGACACGAATATCATATTCGTGTTCATTGGTGCTCATTCGCGGTTCCAAACAAGAACGACATTCCCTGTTTTCATGCTTTCCGGATGACGGACCGCCGTCATGCTGAACTTACACGTACATGGGCACCCCGTGCCCGGGATCGTCGGTGAGGATCTCGAAGGCCGCCCTGTGCGCGGTCTCGAGAACGACCGGCTTTTCGCCCGAACGCGAAAGCGTGAGCCTGCAGTACGCGATCTTGCAGTTGAGGCAGAATTTGTCGCCCCCGGGCGGATTGTGATAGGTGAGCCCTACGAAGCTTCCAAGGTTCGACTTGATCTCTCCCTCGATCCTCGCATGCCCGTCTTCCGACGAGAAATTCCAGAAAAACCTGCCGAACCGTCCGCGCGCCCTGAGGCTACGGCCGATCGTGTTGAGCGCAAACTCCCTGCCCTCGTGCCTGAGCACCACGAGCGTCATCCAGGGACTCCAGACGGGTCCAATTTTAATCCGCGCCGTGGCAAGCTCCAGGAAGCTCCCGGGCGCGTTATCGAACCCCGCCACCTGTCCCCAGGCGTAATCGTCCGTGTGCTTGCTTCCCCAGTTGTGGTTCTGGCTTCCCTTCCATACGTCTATCCCGTGCGTCGTTCCATCCACGGTAACGCTCCCGGAAAAAAGAGCGCCCGGCAGCCCTACCAGACTCTTCGCCTTGGGAAGCTTCGTGTCGTACAGGGAAAGCGGGAACAGGAAGAGGGGCGCCTCGTCGCCGTCGTAGCGCAGGTCCCATGCAACCGTGTGCCCCCCGAGCGAGGCCGCGCCCTTGAGCCTTCCGGGCACGAGCGTCGCGCTGCCGATCCGGACGTCCAGCATGTCGGCGCCAAGGCTGAACTCCGGCAGGGGGCGCTCCTCCTTTACCGACAGGTGCTTCCCGGTTTCGCCGTCGAACCAGGTCGCCCATAGTTCGCCCACCGCGCGGTCCGGGCGTCCCCTGGGCACGAACACCGTGTACCGGATCCAGAACGCCAGCGCCCTCGAGGGGTGATTGGCGCGCAGGAAATAGCTTTCATAATGGCCCGTCATGATGCCCTCGAAGTAGCGGGCATTGTTAAATGTGCCTGCGGCACCGATAGCGGTCATAATCGGACCCCCCTTTTTCTAATCAATGTGCTCTTTTAGTACGAATTGGAATAAAAGGCAAGCAGCTTAAGCTTATTGTAAAAAGTGAACATATTTTCCTTGACTAATATAGACTAGCGTTCTATGTTAGCACCGTACTGCCGTTTCCATTCAGCGGTCATGAAACACTCGCATGTCCCCGGTCACAATTTCAGAGAATCCCCGGGGCGGCGCGCTTGACCCTCACGGCGTGCGCGTTGAGGTGCGCGGGACTTGTGCGTGCGGCATGCGCGCAGAAAAAAGATTTGCACGGTCTTCCGCGAATACGGCTATAATGGCGCGCGCCCCGGGGCACGCGTCCGTGAATATCGTCAAAACCATCAAAGGGAGAAGTACACCGCCATGAAAAAGCTTTCGGTGACCATGCTCATTCTCATTGCCGGCCTCGTCCCCGGCCCGGCCAGCTCCGGGAGCGACTGGAAAACGGTCATCAACGAGGAGGGAATCACCGTCGAGACGCGCAGCGTGGAGGGTTCCGACGTGGACGAGTTTCGCGCGACCACGGTAATCGAGAAGCCCATCGAGGTCGTGGGAGAGCTCCTCGCCGACGTTCCCAACCAGATCAACTGGATCAAGGACTGCGTCGAGGTGAAGATCCTGAGCAAGGAGAGCGAGCACGACCTGGTCCAGTACTACGTGATCAAGACGCCGTGGCCTCTCAACTACCGCGACGTAGTGTTCATCACGAAGACGAAGGTCGACCGGCAGGCCGGCTACGTGGACGTCACGAGCATCGCGACGGCGGAGCCCCTGGAGCCCATACGCGCGGGGTGCCTCCGCATCACCAGCTCCGAGCAGCACTGGATCTTCCAGCGCATAGCACCCGATCGCACGATGGTGGTCTTCACGAACACCACCAACCCGGGCGGCGCCATCCCCGCCTTCGTGGCGAACGCATTCAGCAAGGACATGCCGTTCCACACGCTGCGCAACATGAGGGCCGCGGTGGAGAACCCGGTGTTTTACGAGCGCGCCAGGGCGAAGTACAATATAAAGTAGGGTGCGTTCTGAGCTCGTAAGGCATGAATTATTTTTTTAAGTTCGTCTCCCCGGCGTGCATCGTGCCGTTCGCGGTCACGTCACAGCATAGTGACGGATAACGTGTGGAACACGCCGGCCAGCCTGGTTATTTTTTTGCCGGACTTCCTTCGGAGCCTTTTTCATTCAACATTCAAATTCACTCCGAGGTATTCCTGATTGCCTTATTATCGATTGAAGGGTCCCTATTCGGATCTCCGGGTGATTGGGAACGGGAACTGTAATGGTGGAGTCCTGAATGCGTTTTTGCAAAACCATATGACTTCCACGCCGGCGAACTAAATTGAAACCATGCCGTGTGAGAATTGCGCATACCTCCGCTCCCGATAGAACACGAAGCTTACCCAACGGCGATCTCGACCCTGGTGATATAAATTTCTTCGTGGGAACGCCTGGCGATTTCTTCGCTGGAAGCGGTTTCGAAAAAAAGCTCAAGCGCTTCTTTAAGATTCGATTTCGCTTCCTCGACCGTATCCCCCTGGCTTGCGATATCCAGTTCTGGGCACAGGGACACGTACCCGCTGCCCTCACGTTCAATGATAGCCGTTAACTGTTTTGTTATCAATTGCATCCTACCTTTACATACGCCATGTTGATTCATTTCTGGAATAAAAAATTCTGTCCGGAAAAGTTCACTCTCATTTCCCGAACAGGTAGTACAGCGACATGAGCATCATCAGGCCGCCGAATATCCTGCGCATCATGGTTTCATCGATGCCTACGGCAATGTTCGCGCCCAGAAGGCCTCCAGCGAGGAAACCCATCGCAATGCATGCCGCGAGGGGGACGTTCACGAAGCCCTTCTGGTAGTACACGTACGCGGCGAGTATGCCGATGGGCGGCACCATGGCAGCGAGCGTGGTCCCCTGTGATGCGTGCTGGCTGAAGCCAAGAAGCAATGAAAGCGCGGGTATCATGATAATGCCTCCCCCGATCCCCGCAATACCGCCCAGCACCCCCGCGACCGCGCCGATTGCAATACCGATCAAGTACATGGCGTTTTCCCCTATTCCTGGTCCGCTTCGAAGAGGCCCGCCTGGACCTCTTCGTCGAGCTTTCTCGTGTATGGGATCTTCATGTGCTCGTAGGCGTGCCGCGTCGCGACGCGGCCGCGCGGCGTGCGGTTGAGGAGCCCGCTCTGCACCAGGAAGGGCTCATAGAAATCTTCGAGGGTGTCGGTCTCCTCGCCTACGGACACTGCGATGGTCTTGAGCCCCACGGGCCCCCCGTCGTACTTCTGGATGATCGTCGCGAGTATGCGGCGGTCCATCTCGTCCAGGCCCAGTTCGTCGATCTCCAGGCGGGCGAGCGCATAGCGCGTCATCTCGAGGTCGATCCGCGATTTCTTCTCGACGATCGAGAAGTCCGCAACGCGTTTCAGCAGACGGTTCACCACGCGCGGGGTCCTGCGCGAGCGGTGCGCGAGCTCGCCCGCCGCATCGTTTTCGATGGCGCAGTTCAATATGCGCGCGGTTCTCGACGCGATGCGGGTGAGGTCGGCGTCCTCGTAGTAGTTCAGCCTGAGCGGTATGCCGAACCGGTCGCGCAGCGCCGAGGTAAGAAGCCCCGTCCTGGTGGTCGCCCCCACCAGCGTAAAGGGTGCGAGGTTGATCTTTATGGTCTTCGCGCCCACCCCCTGTCCGATCATCACGTCTATGCAGCGGTCCTCCATGGCCGGGTAGAGGATCTCCTCGATGGCGGGCGAGAGACGGTGTATCTCGTCGATGAACAGGACGTCGTTCGCCTCGAGCCCGGTGAGGATGGACGCGAGGTCGCCGGCCTTGTCGATCACGGGCGCGGAGGTCGCGCGGAGGTTCACCCCGAGCTCGTGCGCGATGATGAAGGCGAGCGTGGTCTTCCCGAGGCCGGGCGGCCCCGCCAGGAGCACGTGGTCCAGCGGCTGCTTCCTCATGTGCGCGGAGGCGATGAACACGCGAAGGTTTTCCACGATCTTGGACTGGCCTATGAACTCATCCAGGCGCGCAGGCCTGAGCGAGCGCTCCTCGTCGTCCTCGTCCATCCGGTTTACGTTCACAAGTCGGGAAGGCTCTTCCATGGGGCTACTTCTTGACGTTTTCGTATTTACGTATGGAGTCGATCACCTGTCCTGGGGAACCGGCGGCAAGCAGCTCGGCGCGGAGCGCCTCGAGGCTCATGAGCTTGGCGATGTTCGCGAGCGTCTTGATGTGCTGGGCGAGCTTGTTCTTGGGAACCAGGAGCAGGATGGCGATTTTAACCGGCTCGCTGTCGATTGCGTCGAAATCGATCCCGTTGCCGCACACGGCGAGCACGATGATCGCCTCCTCCACCTTGACCGACGAGCAGTGGGGTATGGCGACGCCCTTTCCTATCCCCGTGCTCATGGACTTTTCGCGCTCGACGAGCGCCTTGCTGATCGTCTCCCGGTCTTCCTGCCTGATTTCTCCGCTGGCGAGGGCGCGCTCCATCATCTCGCCTATGAGCTCCCAGCGATCCCTGGAGACGGCGCCTATGATTATATTGTCCGCTTTAAGGTATTCGGAAATAAGCATACTGGATCACCGTACCGCATTGACAGGCCCCGGAGGCGGATGGACGACGGCACGCAGATATTACTACGCGCATACGCAGTCAATTAGTCAAGTTATATATTCGCCGCTCCGCGGGGCGCCGGGCGCTATTTTCCCTTGAGCTGTCGCGTGTAGACGACGCGGATATTGTAGAAAAACTGCTTGTAGTCGTCCTTGAGGTAATCGGGGGGGGTCCAGTCCCACGGCTCAAGGCGCCTGCCCATGTAGCGGTATTCGTTTTCCAGGTAGACGCCCTCGCGCAGGTAGGCGCGGTGAAAGAATTCCTTGCAGGTGGCCAGGTAGACGTTCGAAAGGGTCATGTAGCCCGGGTCAATATTCACGCACCTGTTCCCTTTCCCGGAAATCTTTTTTTCGAGCCCGTTGGTGAAGAGCTTGATCTTCACTATGTCCTCCCTGCGCACCAGCTTCTTGAACGAGAGAAACACGCGAAAGAGGTTCCTGCCCACCTTGCTGTAGTACTCGGTGTGCTCGAACGGCATCTTCATGGTCTTATAATCGATCTCTCCGAATTTCTTCCGGAGCATCAACTCGGCTCGCTCCAGGACCAGGTCCGATCCCGCAAGGATGCCCGTGAAGAGCTTCGCGCGCACGGGAATTACCGGTTCCGACATCGCATGCTCCTTTCCTTGATGAATTCCCTGATATCGTCGGGCAGGGGGGCCTTTATGTACATCGTTCTTTTCTCGTGGGGATGAAAAAACTTGAGCGTCCGCGAATGGAGGGCCGACCGCGGCATCTCGAGCTCGCGCGCGAGTTCACCGGTCATTCCCCCGGTGATGAACCTCAGGTAGAACGCCGGGTCCTTCCCGTACATCTTGTCTCCCACGATGGGGTATCCCGCATGGCGCAGGTGCACCCTGATCTGGTGCAGCCTTCCCGTGCGCGGGTACGCCCTCACGAGGGAATAGCCCCCGAACGAGAACAGCGTCCTGAAGGCCGTGAAGGCCTGTTCGGGGGCTTCGCTCCAGGCGAGCCTCTTCTTATTAATCTTCGATGAGGGATCGTACCCTATGGGAACATCGACCTCGAAGCGGCGCGCGCCCACCACCCCGTGCACGATCGCGACGTAGCTCTTGCTCACCCTTGAAAAATTTTTCTGGATGCGGGACGCCGTGAGGGAATCCTTCGCAAGCAGCAGTACGCCCGAGGTCTCCCGGTCGAGCCTGTGGACGGGGAGAAGCCTGCATCCCATGCGGCGCTCCATGATGCGCACCAAGGTATTGTTGAAATAGCGCCCGGAGGGGTGCACCGGCATGTTCCCGCTTTTCGAAAGCGCGACGAGCCATTCGTCCTCGTACAGGATCTCAATTCGCTCGTCCACGGCGGGCTCCTCCAGCTCCCTCCCCGCAAACCGCACCACGTCCCCAGCGCACACCTGCCGGTGCGGGCTGCCCGGTCCATTCCCGTTGAGAAGAATCTTTCCCTCCCTGATCTCCGACTGCCAGGCGCTCCTGCTCAGGTAGGTGAAGCGCCGGGCCAGAAAGGCGTCGATCCTCATGCCGTCGGAATCGGCCCCCACCGCCGTCTCGACGATCCGCGCGCCGGAAGTTTCCCTGTTGTCATTCATGGCATTAACCGGATATACCCACGCGCGCATGCTGGCAATTCATTTTCGGGCAGGAGGGGCGGGGGCACGGCGGCGCCGGGGCCCGATAGTTGCATAATGGAAATAATTAATAAAAAATACTTGCACTTTGCAACTATTTCTCCAACACTGGACGTATGACCAGTAAACGAAACGCCCTCCCGGAGCCCGCTCTCACCCGCGGGGAATTCGACGAGGTCCTCTTCCAGGCCCTGCGCGGTATCTACATCTTCGAGCGCGAGAAGGTCGACCGGTTCAAGCTTTCGTACCAGGAGATCTTCCTGCTGCAGTACCTGCGGCGCCATTCACCCGCGAGCATGACGTCCATCTCCCTCGAGATGCGTCTTCCCCTGAGCACTTGCAGCAGGCTCGTGGGACGGTTGGAAAAGATGCGCCTCCTCAGCAGGAAAAAGGCCGACCGGGACCGCAGGATCATCCTGGTGTCGCTCAATAAAAAGGGCGAGAAGGCGGTCACGGACGTAGAGCGGCACTCGTTCGAGACCATACTCGCCAACCTGTCCGGGTACGGCCCGGAACAGATCGATTCATTCATCGCCACCGCGCGCGAGCTGGGGACCCTGCTTCGCCCGCGGGATGCGCGTGAATCCTGAAACCGTATACAATTATATTTGGAGGTCACAGATGAAGAATCTCAAGGGCAAGGTCGCACTCGTCACCGGCGCCGCCATGGGCATGGGCAGGGATCTCTCCGAGAAGCTCTTAAAGGAGGGGTGCCGCGTCGCGCTCGTCGACCTTAACGAAAAGGAGCTCGCCAGGACCGCGGGAGATCTTGCGAAGCTCGGGGAATGCGCGAAATTCGTGTGCGACATTTCCGACAGGAAGGCCGTCCATCAGCTCGCGAAGAAGGTCGAAAAGGAGCTGGGCGAGGTCGACCTGCTGGTCAACAACGCGGGAATAGTCAAGGCCCTGGAGCTCGTGGACCTCGAGGAAGAGGCAATCGAGAAAACCATCAACATCAACCTCACCGCGATGTTCTGGACGATCAAGGCCTTCCTCCCCGCGATGATACGCAAAAAACAGGGACACATCGTGAACTTCGCCTCGGCCGGCGGGATTCTCGCGATCCCGAACCTCACCGCGTACTGCGCGAGCAAGTTCGGCGTGGTGGGGCTTTCGGACGCGCTGCGCCAGGAGATGCGCAAGGAAAAGACGAACGTGGGAGTCACCTACGTGTGCCCCAACACGGTCAACACCGGCATGTTCTCCGGCTCCAAGATGGTCGCCGGGACGAAGATGCTCACCGCGGACCAGGTCAACAGGAACGTGCTCAAGGCCATCAAGAAGAACCAGGCCATGGTCGCGGTTCCCAACCTCCCGGTCAAGTTCCTCACCCCGCTCACGAAGGTGCTCCTCCCCATAAAGGCGATGGACTGGCTCAACGCCTTCCTGGGCATGGACCACGCGAACGATACCTGGAAAGGAAGACAAAACTAACCACAGGAGAACAATGCAATGAAGGCGCTTAAAATCACGCTCATCGTTATCGGCGTAATAGTATTGCTCAACGTCGCGGTTACGGGAATCAACATCATGCAGAAGGGCGGCACGTACGACGGACGCAGCATCGAAAAGATACTAGTGCTCTGACCACATAAAATTAATTCAATATTTAAACTTTTTCCTGGCATCT
>CALMJO010000192.1 GCA_937864375.1 uncultured Spirochaetota bacterium | reverse complement strand
GAATGTGTGGCAGGTTTAGGCCGGAATCAGTGGCAGGTTTGGAGCGGAATTTCTAGTATTGACACAATAAACATTTTATGAATTTTGTAAAGTTACCTTCAATCAGGAATCACCAAATCCAAGGGGTCAGATCATGATTTAATCCGCACCAGTACCGAAGGGGGTGAACTCAATGACATACTACTCCATCCGCTGGTGGTTGTTCTTAGTCCTTTTTGTGGTTTGCGGTTATTATCTATTGCGCTTTTTCGGCAAGCTTTGGAATACCAACATGCTTTCCCTTGTCACGGGGAGCATCAAAACAGGATGCAAGGGCTGGCTGTTTGTATTCATGGCGGTGATCTTTTATTTTGTCTTCATTTTCGGGCTGTTCGTTTTCCTCGAAACACCGGTTCAGATACTCCAGATGAAAAACCACCACGCAGGCGGGTTGCTGGGATACCGGGACGGATGGGCGGCCCGTGTGTTCGACCCTTCACGGAGCGAGTACATCGCCTACACGCATTTAACCCCTCCGCCCGCGGCCGATAAATTCACGGAGGCGTTCAAGACGGTTTTATTATACAAATCCCGGCCTCACTCGAAAACATATTCGGAATATTACCAGGACACCGCGATACTGAGCCTGCCCTCCCAGCTTATTACGCTGCTGGTAACGATGATAGGGCTTTTTGTACTTTACCTGATTTTCTATCTCATGATTAAATCGGGAAGCGGCCACAGGATCGAACCGATCACAATGAAACACCTTTCCAGTCAGGCCGCCCGGTTTCAGGATCTCACGGGAATGACGGTCGTGAAGGCGCTTGTGATCGCACTGTCCGTGTACGTGTTCGTGTGCTGCTCGGGGATCGTCGCGGTTAAAATGCTCATCAACCATTACAAAGGCCTGTACGCAGCCCATCAGAACGCATTGAGGACCACGCTGCTGAAAAAAGTTTCCACGGACCAGACAATAAGGGGAACGGTCATACGGCGCCACTACGAGGAGAAATCATATAAGGATATAAGCCGCGTCCCGGGCCGGACAGGCCGATGGAAGAGCTCCCGGGTGCCGGTCTTCACCGCAGAATTCCGGGACCTGATGAGTGTTCCCGTCTATCTCAACGTGACCATTCCACCGGATCATTTTAAAGAAGGAAATGACATGCTCAGCGCGTTTTTCCCTGATGAACGTGAAATAGTTCCAAACAGGACGCCCGAGCTTCGATTTATTGTTAATCCAGATTATACAATCTCGCCTAAGAGGGATAAAAACGAGTCCGGCAGGGAATAGGATCCGCATTCATCGAAAAGATTGAGAGAACCCGGTTATTTTTTCGGCGTAATGCCGCAGGGAGCGAATACGATTCCCGTTAATAAAAGCATTGACATAATAAGCATTTAATATCCAGTAAACTGCGGCTTTTTTCCGGGGAAGAGTCCCGGACGTAACCCCGCTTCTCGAATGTAAGCTCCTTCTTGAAGCTGCCCTTCCCCGGCAAAAAGCTCCCTGGTTGGAGGCTTAAAATTTAACCCGAACTACACCTACGGCGGCATGTGCTATACAGCCGTCCTCGAGGTGAAGATGCTCCTGTAACGTAGCATACCCAACAGTGAAGTGCTAAAACGGGCGGCGAATCTTTTCGGCGCCCGTTTTGTTTATGCGATTGGGTGCGGCCCCTCACTTCAGGGGGGCTCTGAGGCAGGAATGTGCTCCGGAGGAGGCTCTGAGCCGGGAATTCATGATTGACCAGGCAGTTATACGGTATATTGTCGTCCTGATCGCTTCGCGATAACAGTCAATGCATAGGACAAAGAAACAACACTCCGCGCGCCAGCTCATCATAGGGACGATAGCCCTCACCTGGGCCTTCCTCCTGACCGGCCCCACCAGCGCACTGGAGGTCCACACCATCGTCACCGGCGAGTGCCGCGTCGTCCCCGGCTTCATCCTCCACATCGACGAGGCCCGGGTGAAGCTGCTGCGGGAAGACGGCGTCCTCGAATCGATCAGCCGTGACGACATTCGCTCCATACTCATCTATAACACATTTCACAATCCCATCGAAAAGCTCATGATCGACGGCACGCTTCACCCCGTGCTCCGGGACATCTACCTTAAGGACGGCGACGAGCCGGCGTTTACCGGCTTCCCCATTCAATTTATTGACGATCTCACGGTCTTTTTCGATACCGGCGGAAAGACGCATGTCCTGCGTTATTCCGACATCACCCGGATCCGGGCCCCACGGAGCGTGCGGACGGGTACTGTGGCCCTTTCCACATTCAAACGCGAGAAGCGCGCCATAGGCAATTCGCTTTCCAAGTGCCCCCGGCCCGCAGGGGAGAAGGAGGTGGGTATTTATCCCACGAAGATCATCTCCGACCAGATCCGGGTGAGCGAGTTCCTGACGAAAGTCAAGCGGGGGTTGGACTCCCTGGAGAGCTTCGAGGAACGGACCTATCTCTACGCCCGTCCCTTCCTCTTCGAGGAGCGGCCGCGCCTGGGCAATTACTTCCTGCATCGCTCCGCCAATCTGCAGGACAGGATGTATTTTAGCCCCTACTTCCAATGGTCCAATGGGGAGCCCTACCGCTTCCAAAGCCAGACGGTACTGGGGAGCAGCACCAGCGAGTGGGTTCCGCATCTCGAACCCTTCTGGCACGCGAGTTCAGAAATCAAATCGCACTTTTTCAGCACCTTCTTCGTGGGCAACCTCTTCGCTCTGCCCGCAGGACTGGCCTATTTCAGCAAGCAATTGGGTCTGGATCCTTTAAATCGCGATCCGTATGTGATCACCAGCCTGAACTATATGTTGCTCATGGGGGGCGGTTTCGGCCCGTTCACGCTCAACGCGGGCATGTATCATCCCATTTACGGCATCCGTGTGGGCAATGCCTGCCGGGACGTGCTGGCGGCCAAGACGTCTCCGGCCCTGCGTTTCCTGTATCAACGGGGCATGGTACGTTTGGCGCTTACGGGGGCCCTGACCCGCTACAAGCAGGGAGGGGGGGATGTGGGCGACAATGTGGTCTCCTTCGCCCCGGATGAGATGCCGGAGGACACGGGCCCCACCGATTCCGGCCCAATC
>CALMJO010000191.1 GCA_937864375.1 uncultured Spirochaetota bacterium | reverse complement strand
ATGTGTATAAGAGACAGCGATGTATGTGATCGACGAATCGCCTGCGGAAGACTGGACCAGGCTGGATTCAACAGGCTCCCATGCAACGACGATTACGACGTCCGGGAACGGGGTAGATCTCGTGATCGGCCCCATCGGCGGTTATTATTATTATTATTTTCTCAGGTATTCGGCCCGGTGACTCCGGCCGCTCCCGGGACGGCGTAAGCGGGGCGGATTAAAAACCAAAGGCAGCGGTCCGCGGGAGGCCCCGGAAATCATGGGTCCGATGAGAGACCCGGAGGAGGGACGCCGCGACGCGGGAGCCGTCAATCCGGAACACGGCACAGGGGGAGACATGAAATTAAAATCCTTTCTCTTTATGAGCGACCAGGACCGCAGTTATTTCGTAAAGGAAGAATTCGATGAATATTTCTTTGAGAAATCGATAACCATCATCAGAATATCGATTATTCTGGGACTCATTATTTATTTGAGCTCCCTTGTCAGCGATGAATACATGCTCGTCGAATCAAAATCGCTGATATTCTTCTTTAGAACCATCATTCCTCCTTTCCATTTTGTGTGCTTCCTTTTAACCTACACGAAATTTTTCAAGCGCCACAGTCAGTTGGTACTATTCATTGAGTATTGCTTTTTCTGCAATCTGGGAATGGTAATGGTCAACTTTGGCGCCGCGCCCGGTGAGCTTGGATATTACTATTACCGATTTGGCAGCTTGCTCTACATCATTTACGTAATCGTCATGGCGCGACTCAGGGTAAAGCTGGCAATAATCGCAACGGTACTCCATATCATAGCCATCGAATGCATTACGGTTTACAGATGCTATCCATTCAACGATCATAATGACATCGCAATCAGCTTTCATATAAGCATGCTTATAGTCTCGCTGTTTTTGCAGACGGTATTCTTCGCCGTCCTGCTGGAGAACTACCTCATTAAGGATTACATTAACCAGAAAAAGCTCAAGGAGCTCGACAATCTGAAAAGCCAGTTCTTCGCCAACATCTCCCACGAGCTGCGCACGCCCCTGACCCTGATGCTCTCGCCGGTGAAGGAGGCCCTGAAGGAGTCGCCGCTAGACAAAAGCGACCTCGAGATGATCGAGCGGAACGGTTCGAACCTGCTCTCGCTCATAAACGACCTGCTCGACGTCTCACGCATAACGGCAGGTCGCATGAAGCTCCGTGCGGTGCGCACGGACATGGGCGCGCTGCTCAGGCGCTGCTGCGCCGAGGTGGAATCCGCGGCGAAGCTGAAGGGCATCTCGCTCACCTGCGCGCTGCCCGAAAGGCCCGTGGAACTCTACGTGGACAATAGAATCATGCAGGTGCTCTCCAACCTGTTCTCCAATTCCTTCAAGTTCACGGAGCCGGGGGGCGGAATCGGCATCGCGATGTCGACCGACGACCTGGGCGCGGTCATCACGTTCGGCGACACGGGCTGCGGGATTCCCGCCGACAAGCTCGGCGCCGTATTCGACAGGTTCACCCAGGCGGACACCAGCTCCACGCGGAGGTACGAGGGCACGGGAATAGGTCTATCCATCGTCAGGGAGCTGGTCGAGCTTCACGGCGGGTCCGTGTCCGTGGAGAGCAGGTATGCGGGCGACTTCCCGGAGGATCACGGCACCGTGTTCACCGTCCGTATCCCGCGAGGAAAGGAGCACTTCAGGAGCAGGGCCGACGTCGAGATACTGGAGGAAGACGACGCGAGGTTCGCTCCCGGCGCAGGCGTTTCCATGCCGCACGTGCGGGGATTGACGGTTGAAGCCGATCGGCCGGCTCCTCCGGAGTCCTTCAACGGGGAGAAGCCCAGCCTGCTCGTGGTCGAGGACAACGCGGACATGCGGAGCATGCTCCACGGGATGCTCGCGGGCATGTACAACGTGTTCACCGCGGCGAACGGATTCGAGGCGCTCGGCCTGCTGGACGGGAACGCCAACATCGACCTCGTGCTTTCCGACATCATGATGCCGGGAATGGACGGACACGAGCTCCTCGAGCGCATCAGGTCGGACTCGCGGCTCGAGGGACTCCCCGTGGTTTTTCTCACCGCAAGGGCCGATCAGGCCATGAAGATCGAGGGCCTCGACCTGGGGGCCATCGATTACGTAACCAAGCCCTTCAGCGCGGACGAGCTCATGCTGCGCATACGCAACCAGATGACGCTGAAGATCATGCGGAACAGGCTCGTCGAGGCGAATAAGCGCCTGTACGCCCAGTTGCGGGCAGGGTCGGGCGGTGACGGCACGACGGTCACCAGCACTACCGAACGAAAGCTCGAACGGGTGATGGAATTCATTAAAGAAAATTTCACGTTCAACATCTCGCGCGAGGGGCTCGCCGCCGCCGTCGACATGAGCCCCGACCACCTGAGCAGGAGCTTCGGGAAGTACACGGGCAGGCGCATCGACGCCTACATCAACGAGTTGAGGATCGAGGAGGCGAAGCGCCAGCTCGCCGCGACCGACAAGACCGTAATCCGCATCGCCTTCGATACGGGTTTCGAGACCATACGCTCGTTCAACAGGGTATTCAGCGAGGCGGAAGGGATGAGCCCCACGAAGTACAGGGAGGAGTGCCGGGCGCAGGGCGGGTTCGTGCCCGCTCCGGCCGTGTCGTGAGGACGCCGAACGGCGGTACGCACGGCCGGTCGCAGCTGCGGTAACGTTACCTCCAGGACCGGGAAGAAAACTCACATCACACGATAAGACTCCCCTGCGATCTTGCAGGGGCGGGATCGGCATACTCATCAATGTTGAATATTTCCCATGGACATTTTCTGTTCGGACAGCGGATTACTAGACGGGAAATGCGTATTCATGTATTTTCCAAAAAATAGAAAAAGAAACAGAACGTGCAGCTTTAAAGCGTCAAGCGGATTGAAATAGAGCGTTGTTACATTGTTACAGTGAATTAAAATATTAGACGTTCAAGAGAGTGCGCCCATGAGAAAAACAGCATTCATTCTTGCCTCCTTCTTTCTGCTGGCGTCCCCCGTTCTCGCAGTCGAAAAGATGCAGATAGCAGTCCTGGATCTCCAGCCCAAGGGGACCTCGGCGATCGTGGCGGGGGCGATCAGCGATATCGTGCGGTCCGAGATGGTGAAGACCGGCTACTTCACCGTGGTGGAGCGGGGACAGATGGACGCGATATTGAAGGAGCAGGGTTTCCAGCTCACCGGCTGCACCGACCAGGCGTGCGCCGTCCAGTTGGGCAAGGTGCTTTCGGCCAAGAAGATCCTCATAGGGGAGATCAACAGGGTGGGAGCTCCCTACCTCATCACGGTGCGGATCGTGGACGTGGAGAAGGCGACGGCGGAGTTCGCGGCCGACGAGCGGGCGGAGAGCGAGGACGTGCTGGATAAGGCGGGAGTGAGTCTGACCAGGAAGCTCGTCGCGAGCATATATGAGGAAAACAAGGATTATTTTACACCCCCCATCACGAGGTCGAGCTATTACATGCGGTCCATCGTGCCGGGATGGGGGCAGTTTTATGCGGACAGGGATACGAAAGGCTATCTCTTCCTGGGAGGGTTCCTGCTGGCGGCGGGTTTTTCAGCCTATAGCTACATGGATTACTCAAAAGCTGCGGATGATTACAAGTCGGTCAAGCGCGGATCCGCGCAGAGCGAGTTCGACTCCAAGTACGACGCCAAGGTGAAGGCGGCGAACATGTTTACGATTGCGGCGGGGATAACGGCGGGACTCTACTTGTTCCACTGGATGGATGTGCTGTTTTTCTCAAAGCCGGATTTTGTGAAGAATACGGCGATGAATGATAAGTGGGAAGGATATTTCCGTTTCGACACGGCTTATCTGCCGGGAAATTTGCGTGAGCGGATCGTGTACGGAAGCCTTGTCGCGAATTTTTAATCGATTCATACGAAGGCGCCAGATTCACAAGTCTAACAGATGAGAATGGGACCGGGAAAACTGCACAAGGGAATATTCGGGGGGATTATATGAGACAGGTAATACCTAAGGTATTAGTAGTTCTGACCGCTGTTTTTTGCATGAGTATCAGCGGGTGCTGGGTTGTCGATACCGCGAGAAACAATCCGAACGATCCTAAGAGCGGCAATTTCAATGAGCCCCCGGAAGGGACCTTCATTATCGGAAACGGTATAGCGACCAATAATCTTACAACCCTATTGAAAATTAATGTCAGCGGCGCAGTGAAGATGAGGTTCTGGAATATCACCGGGGGCAGTTACGCCGACATAGCTTGGGAACCATATGCAGATGAACGAAATTGGACCCTCGATACCTACGGTGCATCGAGCAAGGGCGTTAGAGGACAATTCCAGGACTTGGACGGGCTGGTCCTTGAATATGAAGCTTCAATTGCCTATGATCTGCAGAACCCCATTGGGACGCTCGAGATAAACAATGATGATGTGGATACGAGCAGCAGGGATGTTGAATTATCGCTCTCGATTACGGATAATACTCGCCTGGATAAAATGGGGTTTTCGAACGATGGGACCACATGGAGCGATTGGGAAAATTACAGCAGCACGAAAAACTGGGTCCTGTCCATCAATGACGGCACAAAAACCGTGTACGGGAGGTTTTCTGACATTGCGGGCAATGTGTATACGGTTACGGATACCATAGTGCTCGATACCAGCGCGCCTTCGGGAACGATCGAAATTTACAATCAGCTTGGAAGGACTGAATCCACGAGTAGCACCACGGTGGATATTCATATCAATGTTCCCGATGCCGTCTCGATGCGATTCAGCAACGACAATGCGACCTGGAGCATCTGGGAAACCTACGGCACATTGAAGACCTCATGGAGCCTTTCTTCCGGAACGGGAACCAAGACCGTGTATGCCGAATTCCTCGATGCTGCGAGCAATCCCTATACCACCTCGGATTCGATAGTCTACGAGACGACCCCGCCGACGGGTTCATTTACCATTAACAGCGGTGCCGCAAGCACGACGGTGCTCGCCGTTACCCTGAACAACTCCGTCACGGATGCGATAGAAATGCGGTTCAGCGATGATGGAAGCGACTGGAGCGAATGGGAGGCATATGCCTCGACAAAGGCATGGACCCTGCCCGATGCGGACGGTTCAGCGACCGTGTATGGCCAGTTCCGCGACGTCTCCGGTAACATTTTACAGATCAACGACTCGATCACAGCGCAGATACCGCCCGACCTTCAGCTTTTGAACGCAAGGGAGAGCTGCACGATGAATTCCGGATTCCTGACAGGTACGGCAAGCGATTCCTCTGGCATTTCATCCGTGCAGGTTTCGGTTGACGGCGGGGGGTATTCTTCGGCAACAGGCACTACGAGCTGGAAATTCAAGCTCCCATCCGGCGCCAGCACCTGGAAGAAGGGGACCTCGCATACGGTAGCGGTTCGCGCGAGCGATACCTGCGGCTATCAGACTACGAAAACCGTTCACATTAAGAAGGGAACCAACGAGGATATCAACGGCGACGGCTATGCGGATGTTATCATTGGAGGGTATTCATACCACGCCCAGGGATCGGTGAATATTTATTATTCTACGGGATCGTCCGGAATTCCTTCGTCTGCCGTTCCGTCGACGATCACCGGCGAGTCGTCAAGCGAATTCGGGACTAATGTAGCGTTGGGCGATATTAACGGAGACGGTTACGCCGATGCGGTGGTGGGAGCGACCTATTATTCCACCAGTTCAGGCCGTGTCTACATTTTCCACTCTTCGGGCTCGTCGGGTATTACTATAACATCGGCGGCATCCGCATCCAGCATCATCACCGGTGACCTGACGAGTGAATTCGGGACTTCCATCGCAACTGGCGACATCAACGGCGACGGATACGCCGACCTGATCGTATGCGCCCCCGTCTTGAGTTCCGGGATAACGTATGTGTTTCACTCATCGGGATCGTCAGGGATAACCATCACTACATATGCCTCGGCTTCATCGAAGATCACGGGCTGCAGAACCTATGTCGCTGCCGGAGATATCAATGGGGACGGATACGAGGATGTGATCGTTGGCAACAAGGGCTCCCTAGGAAGTTATGCTGGTTCCGTCATGATTTTTCACTCCGCGGGGAGCTCCGGTGTGACGATCACGACTGGAGCGTCGGCAACCAAAACAATCACCGGAACGCTAGATTACTATTTTGGCCGCGCCGTCGCAACCGGCGACATCAACGGTGACGGCTATGCCGACCTGATCGTAGGCGCATATTATTGTTCTCCTGACGCGTATTATAATGGACTGGGCAAGGCGTATATCTTCCATTCGACCGGGTCGTCCGGCATTACGGTTACATTATCAAGTTCGGCCACTACGACTATTGCCGGTACAAGCCATTTGAATTTTGGATTCTCGGTCGCATCCGGGGACGTAAACAGCGACGGCTACGCCGACGTCATCGTTGGAACTGGAACAAGTGATGGGAAGGGAATTTACATCTATAATTCCACGGGATCATCAGGGGTAACTGCAACCAGCGATTCGGCGGCGACGACGCATATCTCCACGAGCACATCTAACCAGCCCGGATACTCTCTCGCCATGGGCGATATTAATGGCGACGGTTATACGGATCTTATCAGCGGATCGCCCGGATACAATACCTGCTGTATTTTCCATTCGTCCGGATCATCCGGGATCACGATCACTTCCGCCGCCTCGGCTTCATCGATTCTGACGGCGGCCTCGGGGAGCATGGGGTGGTCGGTCGCGATCAATGGGACGGAGAATGGAAACAGGGATCTCGCGGCGCTTGTTTTCCTGGGCAATTGCATTTTGCCGGTTCGTGTCCGGCGCGGGCGCGATGAAAATGCCTCATCATTGCAGATTGAAGGCGCGGATTGAAGCGGAAGCGCAGTGCTGCGTATCTGCAATCTGCTTCAATCTGGATGCCGAATCGAGCAAGTTATAGTTTTCTATCTAAAGGGCGGATTACCAGACGGGAAACGCTGCCTCGTACAGCGTACGTGTTGAGCGTGAAGAAAGGCATGCCCAATCCGAATGCCGAATGGATATTTGCCGGTCCTGTCGCGCGGCTTTGGGATATTGAACCGAATGCATCGCGTGCCTCTGAAAAGCCATCCATGGTTTGGATTATTCGAGAGGGGAAGCGGCATTAGCAAATAGAAGGGATCTATGGAGGAAAAATGAAAAGAGCATACATTTTCGCGGCGGCGGTTTACCTGGGCGGCCTTGTTCTCATGTCAGGGGACCAACCGGTCTCCAGCGAGGCCGTCCGTTTCCTCATCAACGGCAACGGCACCATCACCGACCTGAAAACCAAATTGGTATGGGAGCAGATGCCGTCGCAGAAGGTGATGAAATGGGAGGAGGCGAAGCAGTATGCCGGGAGTCTATGGCTGGCGGGCGTCAATACCTGGAGGTTGCCGACCATCGATGAGCTGAAGGTTTTATTGGGGGATCAGATATGGTCGGGGAAGGGGCCCAGGAACGGCCAGCCATTTAAATGGCTCAACTCGCAGGGTTTCATCAACCTTCTGGAGGATGATTATTACTGGTCCTCAACAGAGGACAAGACCGGAAAGTCGGCGTGGGGAGTGGGGAGCGACGGTTGGGCAGGCTGTGAGGATAAGGGCGGGGGGAGCTATGAGGGGCAGACACACGCTCTGTGCGTGTGCTCGTCCAATTGAGCAGAGTGTAGTTCAGGAGCTCGATAACTTCGCGAGAAGCCAATCAGCCAGCTCCGACATAAAGTAACGCAAAAACCGTGCAGCGCTCGGGAAATATTTATGGGCGGTTTCAGGAACCGCTTTTCAAATTATCTCAATAAAACAATGCGGTTTTAGCTTGAATAGTGAGCTCACAAGGAGCGGCATCAAACGAAGTTATGCTGACCATCCTAACTATCTCGATCAGCAGGCGCGGGAGGTGGTGATGAAGCTGATTGCAATAGTAATAAATTTCGGATTTTCCCGTAAGCTAAAATTTACCAAACTGGAGGTGCTTTCATGAGAAGAATCGCTTTTTTCACGATCATCCTCACATTGTTCTTACTTGGGCCGGTGTTTTCCGATGAAAAAATAAAAATAGCCATCATTGACCTCAAAGCCGAAGGAATTTCCGAAACGACGGCGCGGACTGCGTCCGAGATGATCCGCACCGAACTGGTGAACACCGGCTTTTATGACATCGTGGAACGTGCGCAGATGAATCAGATCCTGCAGGAGCAGGGTTTTCAGCAGACGGGATGCACCGATCAGGATTGCGCCGTGAAATTGGGACGACTCATTTCCGCACACAAGATAATGATCGGCACGATCGGATACCTCGGCGGGGTCATTGTACTGAACGTCAGAATCGTGGATGTGGAAAAGGGGCTTGCAGAGTATGCCGCAATGGCAAAGGCGCTGTCGGAAGCCTCGCTGGATGAAACGGCGGGAGACGTGGTGAGCGACCTTGCCGAAAAGATCTCCCATAAACGCTGGAAAAGCCAATCGAGGAAGGGGGCAGTATCGTCAGAGGTGTACCGTACGTCGACCGTCAACGGCTATTCGGCGCTCATGCCGACTTACCTGACTCCGCTGGGGAAATTCAGCGAGATTCTGAAGCCGGGATACGGTTTGCTGTTCGGCTCGTATTTCACGGACTACTCTATTGGAATCGAAATCGGCATGTGGCGCTCCGACGGGCAAAAGGATGTGGCGGAATCGGCTCTTTTCTCGTCATGGTGCCCGGTATTTATTTATCCTATCGCGATTACAGACTGGCTTTCCTTTACGCCGCTCGCCTCGATCGGAGTTACCATGTACAGCGTCGATTTCAAAGACGATGACGTTGCGCTCAAACACGGTTCGCTCGTCTTTGAACCGCTGATTATGGCCGGTGTGTCGCTTGACGCGTGGCTGGCGCACAAATACGGACTCAATTGCGGTGCGCGCTACGGCATGATATATGAGACCGGCGGCCCTATGCACTTTATGCAGTTCACCGCGGGATTTTCATACAAGTACTAACATGCATCTTAACCAGGAGGAAGCAGTGTTATGAAAAGGTGGAATTATCTTTTTCTCTTTCTCGCGTTCGCTCTTCTTATGACGCCCGTTTCGTGTTTCAATAATTTGAACGAGATTTATGACGATCTCGTGGCGGGAAAACTTCTCCTCCCTTCCCCGCTGGTGCTCTCGAGCAACTATATGCAGATTAATTACGATATATACATCGCGGACAATGACGGTCTCCACAAGCTGACGAACAACACGGACGATGATATTTACCCGGCGAGTTCACCCGACGGATCGAAAATAGCGTTTGTCAGGGACAATTCCACGGCGGGCACTTCGATTCTTGTAATGAATTCGGATGGTTCCGCGCAGACGACCCTGGTCACATCTTCGGCCACGAATGAGTATGGCCAGCTGGCCTGGTCGCCCGACGGGACGAAAATCGCTTTTCATTCAAAAGCAAGCGGCAATTTTAATATTTATGTCATGGATTCAAACGGTACGAATATCACTGCGCTGACCAGCGACGCGGGATCCGACAAGTGTCCCGCCTGGTCGCCTGATGGCTCAAAAATCGCATTCCAGACCAACCGGGACGGCAAATATCAAATTTACGTAATGGCATCGAACGGGAGCGCCCAGACGCGGCTTACCAATAGTGGTTCTGTTGACGAGAATCCCAGTTGGTCTCCCGATGGGACGAAGATCGCATTCGACAGCGATTATCCCGGCAACTATGATATTTATACAATAAATTCCGATGGTTCGGAGCGTACTCAGATTACGACACATAAGGATGACGATACTCGTCCCGTCTGGTCTCCCGAAGGATCGCTTATTGCATTCAATACCGAACGGCACTACGGAACATCGTTGTATGTAATGAAAACGGACGGCTCCTCGCAGAAGATGGTCAAGGGCACCGAGGAAGTATGGGACTATCTGGATTTTTAATGGATGCCATGACGGTTGGAAATAGATCTTTCCAGTGAAATATGCTGATCGATCGAAGCCCTGTTTAAAGCATCGACAACAGGGCTTCATCTGATCGCAGAAAACGGGAAGGATTCCTGTTACTTAAAACAACACCGCCCAGCCCAGCCTTAATCCCCCATAAAAGCCCTTGAGCCTGAATTCCGGGCCGCCCTTCACCTTGTGGTCGCTCATGTCGCGCCCTCCGGACGCGCCCGCGAGGTACCAGCCGGGATCGTAGAACTGGTACATGTATCCCGCCTGGAGCCCCACCATGATGCCGCCGCGGTTGACCAGGCGGAACAGGTATTCCGCCTGGAGGCTCGCGTTCACCAGCGGCCCCCCCGTCGAGATCGTGATCCCGTGCCCGGGATCGGCGAGGGCGCCGTCGAAATCCGGCACCGCGCGCTCCTCGATCCTGAGCGCCGTGCCCCCGGCGCCCAGGCCCATGAGCGGGTAGAGCCTGAATGCGCCCGATGAGACAAGCGCGTAACCGAAGTTGAGCGTGACGAAACCCCCAGCCGCGCTGACCGTGTGCGCGGCGCTCGAACGGGACTTGCCGGAGAAGCCGTATCCCTCGAGACCAAGGACGTATCTGCCCATAACCGCCCGGAGTCCCACACCCGATGCCGGGTGCGCGGGACGCACGCCCGGGTAACTGTTCTCCGCGAGCCTGTCGTTCAGCGCATCGCGACCGTAAAGATATGAGAAGCCGGGAGAGAAGTACACCTGCAGGCTGTTCCCGAAATCCTGGAACGAGGGAGCGTCCGTCCTGGCGGGAAGCGCCGCCTCCTCGGCAATAGTCGGAATCGCGACGGCAAGCGCAGCGGCAATCAAGATGAAAAAACGCGCGCGAGATCTGTTCATGGAATGCCTCCTTTCCGGGCGGATTCACTGGTGAAGACGGCCGCCCGTAATTCAATATGACGAATCCGGGAAGCGGTGTCAACATCGCGGGCGTGCGCGAAATAATTTGCATTATGATTCGAGCGGGTTTACTATATACTCATAGCCTTTGGATCGGCACACAAACAGAGACCGCACTTTCGTAAAGGAGGAATACCATGAGGAAGGGGATTAAAATTGCCGCGGCGTGCCTGGGCGTGCTCGTCGTTGCGGCCGTACTGGTATATTACCTGTTCCCGGGCGCCGTACTCGGGGCGGCTACGCAGATGGCCCGATGGTCGGCGGGCGTTTCCAGGGCCGAGGTGCAGGTGGACGACCACCGCTGGGTCTACCTCGAGGGCGGAAAGGGCGAGGTCGTGCTCTTCGCGCACGGCTTCGGGGAGAGCAAGGACATGTGGTACAACTTTCCCGCGGCGTTTGCCAAAAGGTACCGTGTCGTGGTTCCCGACCTTCCCGGCTTTGGCGAGAATTCCAAGCATAAGGAAAAGAACTACGGAGTTCCCGAGCAGGCATCAAGGCTCGAGCGGTTCACACAGGCGGTGGGGCTCACGAGGTTCCACCTGGTGGGCAGCTCCATGGGCGGAGCCATCGCGTGCTTCTACGCGAGCGAGCACCCGGAAAAGGTCGCGAGCCTCACGCTCATGGACGCGTTCGGGGTGATCGCCGACAAAAAGTCGGAGGCCCTGCTGCTGCGCGAGAAGGACCCGACGTTGACCCTCGCGATCAGGAAACCCGAGGATTATGACCGGATCATGCAGATCGCCTACGATCGGCCGCCCCGGATGCCCGCGCATTTCAAGCGCTACCTGATGCCCATTTTCATAAGCCAGGCCGAGTTCAACGCGAAGGTATTCGAGGACATGTGGGCCGGGGGACTGGGCATCCTGGAGAACCGGCTCGCCAGGATCACCGCACCCACGCTCATACTGTGGGGAAAAAACGACCGCATGTTCGACGTGTCGAGCGCGGAAAAGTTCAAGCGGGGGATCAGGAACAGCCGGGTTGTCATTCTGGACGCGGGCCACGTGGTGCACAACGACCAGCCGGAGAAGGCGGCCGAGGCGTGCCTGGCGTTTCTCAAGGCGCCGGGCGTGCCGTGATGGGCGTGTGGTAGCATCCCGGCGCACGGTGCGCACGCCCGATTATGCCGGACGGTCTCGAGCTTTCATGCCTTAACCGCGCGGGAATGAAAACGGTCGAGAGAAAACATCCACATGTGTTCGCCGTTTGCCGTTCGCGGCGGGATAACGTCCTGTCCAGGGGAGCAGGGCGGCATCAGCCGTCTGCATTCAGGGCCCATAATACGCACATCGGCCACTCCTTATTGGAAATGGGGTGAATGAGGCGGGCCCTGTCGGAGGGCGCGCCGGGACTGATAAAGTCCTTGCGGAGAAGGCGTTTCCCGACGAAAAGGAAGGATACGCGTTTTTCTAGAAATTTATCAGGTGGAAGGCAATGCAGGATCATACAAGCCCCAGGGTGAAAGAAGGATGGAGCGGGCCGGGACGCGCCGATGCGAAGATAATCCCCCTCGCGCCGGCGGACGACGCCCTTCACATCAAGGTTGGGAAGAGGGGACTCTACGAGTGGTGGTACTTCGACGCGCACCTGGAGAGCGGCCACACCATCGTGGTATTTTTCCACGCGTCGAACCCCAATCCCGGGACGGCGGGAAAAACGGGCATGGAGATCGTACTGCTCCGTCCCGACGGGAGCAAGCTCCAGGTGTTCATACCGTATCGTAAAAAGGACTTATACGCGTCCCGCGAAAAGCCCGAGGTGAGGATCGGGAAGAATTACATGAAGGTCCACGAGAGCTCGAGTGGGCTGCCGGTCTACGAGATTCACGTCGAGGAAAAAGACATCGGGTGCCATCTCACCTACACCGCGCGCGTGAACGGCTGGAAGCCGGGGAGCGGCCGCTCCGAGTTCGGCTCAATGGGATATTTCGCCTGGGTGGTCCCATTCGCGCGGGCGACGGTGCGGGGAACCGTCACCGACGGCGGCGTCGTCATGAAGGCCGGCGGGACGGGCTACCATGATCACAACTGGCTGAATTTCAGCTTCGCCCGGATCATCGATTACTGGATGTGGGGACGCGTGTATTCCAATCGCTTCACGCTTTCCTACGCCTACATCCAGTGCAACGGGAAGATGGACCGCCATGTCGTCAAGGCCCTGATGCTCGCGGACGGCAGGGAGGTCGTGATGAGCACGGGCGAGTTCGAGTTCGACCAGGCGGAGCGCGTGTTCAGTCCCAGGGCCGGCCACGCCTACCCGGCTCTCCTGGGCATAACGGTGCCGGGTTTCCTCTCGCTGGACCTCAAGGTGAAAAGCGTCCTCGAGTCGGTTGACATGCTCGAGGGCAGGAGCGCTCTCCTCCGCTTCATCGCGCGCGCGATCGCCGGCATCAGGCCCGGCTACTTCAGGCTCCAGTCTGATTTCACGATCTCCGTTACGCGCAAGAGAAAGAAAATTCGGGAGAGCGGCTCGACGCTCCACGAGATCGTCATATTGAAAACACAGGAATAATACGGTCACTGGTGTCGGCCGCCGCTTCACGGGGCAGGGGGCCGACGGCGGAGTGTCCGGCATCCGGGATTTGAATGAAGCCCGTGAGCATCTAATGCTTAAAGCCAATCCCCGAAAATCCGTGGCAAAAAAAGAGAGGCATTGAGCCACGGATTTGCACGGATTAACACGGATAATAAAGGATTGACTATCCGAATATAAGACCTCCTCGTCTACCTCGAATCTCGCTTCACAATGGTTGAGATCGAAGCCAGGCCGCCATGAAATTTGCTTTCGGGAAATTACCGCTTGCATTGATACGCCGCGGAGAATAATTCTGGACCAGAATCAGAACGACAACGTGCGGGAGACGGCCATGAACACGCCTGCCTGGCAGTACGACGAGATGAAGCAGATCGGCACCGACTACGAGAACGAGGACGAGGTCCGGCGCTACGACGAGCGGATGGGCGCGTTTCGCGACCGGGCCGCGGAGGTGGACGGGATCGCAAGCGCGATCGGGCTTGCGCGCGACCACCGGATCATGGAGATCGGCTGCGGCACCGCGGAATTCGCCATACGGGCCGCCGCAATATGCCATGAGGTGACCGCCGTCGACATCTCGCCCGTGATGATCTCGTACGCGAAGAAGAAGGCGGCCGCGCGTACTATCAATAACATCAGCTTCGTACACGCGGGCTTCCTCACCTGCGCGCACGCGGGTCAGCCGCTCGATGCCGTCGTGACCGAGCTCGCGCTTCATCATCTCCCGGACTTCTGGAAGCTTGTGGCGCTCAGGCGCATCGCGGACATGACGGCCCCTGGCGGAATGCTTTACCTCAGGGATGTCGTGTTCTCGTTTAAAATGGAAACCTGCGAAAAGGCGCTCTCGTTCGCCGTCGAGGGCATGCGGAAGGCCGGGGGCGACGAAACCGCGCGCAACTTCGAGCGGCACATCCGCCAGGAATACTCGACCTTCGACTGGATCATGGAGGAGATGATCTACCGGGCGGGTTACGACATCATCGACGCCGGGTACGGCGACCACTGCATGGCGACCTACCTGTGCCGGAAGGGAGCTGGGCGATAAGCGAGGGGCGTTCCCTCACTCCGTCTCCGCTCCCGGCGCCGAGCTCCACACCTGGCGCCGCTCGTGCGCGAACGAGGCGCCGTCTGCGCGCAGGGTGATGGTCTCCAGCGTGTAGACGACCGGCTTGTTCCGGAAGAGCACGCGCTTCCCGTTGCTGCGCAGCGCATGGCAGCGGACGACCAGCGCGTTCGCGAGCCTCTCGCACGAAGGCTTCCGGATCTTCACGAGCTCGGGGGCGGGGATGATGCTTTTAAAATACTCGTCCTCCGGGTTCCGGATGAGCGCCAGGTCATCGTTTACCATGAGATAGAATTCAAGGAGCGCCATGGCGTCGGACTCGGAATGCGCACGGTAGCCGGCGTGGAGGAGCGCCTGTTCGAGCTCGAACGAGTGGAACTTCTTTCCGTCGGAGCAGACGATCCAGATCTGGGGTATGAGCGGGTCCTCGGCCTCCCAGGACTTGTCGTAGACCGAGCACAGGGCAAGACCGGGAATCGCCCCCGACATCACGCGCACGACCGGGTTCGGGTAATCGTCGCGGAAGATGTCCACGTAATCGTCGTGGGTCCTGGGGGCGCTCGCGCAGGCGGAGGCGAGTCCGCCAAGGAACAGGGCCGTTGTCAGTACGATATTCCGCGTGTTCATGGGGGGGATACCTCTCTATTACGGTAGCTCGTATAAATGTCTTGGTGCCCGCGTCCGCCGCCGGTGAAGCCGAACTTTATATATGTCGTTCCGCCCCTTCATCGCGGATCCGGTCGCGCGGGTTCCCCGGAAAACAGTTTCAATGTATAAAGAATCCCGGATTGGGTCAAAGAAATTTCAGGGCTCCGGGGTACGAACGGTACTCCACGGCGGATAATCATCGCCTGACGCCGGCACGCGTTCACCCTCTCGTCGTTTCCCAATTGGTAAGTGACTCACCGGGACGAAAATGGTTTGTTTTTTCTTACAGGGAGACGAGAATCGATTCCTGCTGGAATGGGAGAAAGACGGCTGCAAACCGGAGGATGACATGAACATCGGGGTAATCGGGCTGGGGCGGCTCGGAGGGGCGCTCGTGCGCGGTCTTGCGGGGAAACATTCCGAAGATTCCGTGTACGGGTACAATCGCACGCAATCAAAGGCGCTCGTACTGGAAAAACAATGTCCCGGTTTCCGAAGCTGCGGTTCCGCCGCCGGGGTGCTGGAGCTGTGCGACATCGTCTTCCTGTGGATGAAGCCCGCCGACGCGGCCCCGGTCCTGGACGCCCACGCCGGCCTCATCGCCGCGCGGCGTACCCTGCTGGTGAGCTGCGCCCCGAACGTACCGCTCCGGGATTACACGCCGCGGTGGGCCGAGTGCCTTCCCAATGTCAACATGGCCGTCGGGAAGGGAGTGACGGTGATCCACCATGCCCCCGCGCTGTCCGAACGGGACCGAATGCACGTCGAAGGGATCCTCGCGCGGGTTGGGACCGTGTATGCCTCGTCCGCGGGGGATATGCTTTTTTATTCGGCGCTGTGCAGCTGCGGCCCGGCGCTGTATGCGACCATGGCGGAGATGCTGGCCGACGTCCTTGCCGCCCGCAGGGGGTACGATCGTGAGCTGTGCCGCCGCATGGTCCGCGAGACCGTGCTGGGGACTATGATCCTTCAAGAGGGCGAGGGCGCCGATGCGGCGGAGGTGGTGCACAGGGTGGCTCACCCGGGCGGCTCGACCGAAGGGGGCGTCAAGCATCTCGCTGCGGTGCTCCCCGGCATGTATGAAGACATGCTGAAGGCAATGAAAAAATGGTGAGGGCCGAATCGCTTCCGCCTCACGCGGTCCGGACATTGCGTCCATTCACCCGAACATTTTGCGGGAAGTGTATCGATCGGAATTTCATGCGTTAGGTGAAATTCTGAATTGATAAACGGCATTTTTTGACTTTCCTGTTCCGTCAGTGGATGCCGTCCGGTAGCAGCATCGCGACGCTCTTCAAAAACACACGGCAGGGGGATCTGTAATGAACAGGAAGCACATCCGCATTGCCGCTCTCGTAGTTTCAGTCGTCTGCCTGGCGGGCGCCTAGGGGTGTGCGAGCCGGTCCTTGCCGTCATCGTTCAAGATCGCGACCTGCGTCGACAAGGACAATCCCGTCACACTCTCCGACAAGGCTTCAATGTCAGGATCTCGAGCTTCGCCATCATCCCGGCGAACGGCGCGTACGTCATGACCTGCGTCGTCGAGAACACGGCCGGCGCCGAGGCGAAGTTCAATCCCGAACAGTTTGACCTGGAAAACCTCGACAACGGGATCAGCATCCTGATCGCCGGGAAGGGGAAGATGGACATGACGGTGGCGATAGGCGGCGGGAAGAAGGTCGCCCAGAATTTCACCTTCGTGGGGAACCCCGGCGAGCCTGCGGCGAAGAATCTCAAGCTGACATACGGCAAGGCGACCATGACGTTCGCGGCGAAATAACAGCGCGTCTCCATGAGGGACGCCGGAATCACGAACGGCGGGGAATCAATGCCCCGCCGTTTTTGTATTTATAAGAAAGCGGTTTCCGCCGGCGCCCTTCAAGGGGGATGAAGAGATAAAAGATTAACGGCGATTTAAGAGATAAAGGCGGGGTTTGGGCCGACTTTAACGCGCTAGCGCGCTTCCTGCCCAGGACCACACCATATCCTCTATCTCCTCAATCTCTTTTATCCCCATCTCCCCCATTCTTACACATGCGCCCATGCGTTCGTGCTCAGCGCCCCACGGACTCCCATCCGCGCCTGCTGATGTTGAAGTAGATAAGCCCCCCCATCGCGAAGCCGCAGGCCAGGAACACGAGTCCCGTGACGGGCGAACCCAGTATCACCTTTCCCGCGCCAAACAAAAATGCATAGATCATCGCGGCGCCCAGGAGCCAGTTGACGAGATTGAACACGCCGTCCCTCTGGGGCGCGACGTCCGCCGCCCGCGCGGCGACCGGGCCCCAGAGCGCGGGATTGGGGCGCACCCTGCGGTAGAATGCGATGAGCGTCTCCGCGGGCTCGGGTTTCGTGAGGTACGTCACCGCGAGCCACGAGGCCGAGGTGACGGCGACCGTGACAAGGAGGAGCCAGGCGAAATCGCGCGGATTGCCCTCGTCCAGCCCGAACCCGAACTGGAGGACGAGCGAGACGACGAAGGCGGTGCTCATCGCCGCGATCTCGCTCCATGCGTTGATCCGCCACCAGAACCAGCGCAGGATGTAGACGAGCCCGGTCCCCGCGCCCAGCGCCATGAGTATTTTCCACGCGTCGGCGATCGATTCCATGTAGAAGGTCACGATCACGGACAGGAGCATGAGAAGCATGGTGACGGCCTGGGACACGCGCACGTAGTGGCGCTCGGGAGCGCCCTTGACCATGAAGCGCTTGTAGACGTCGTTGACCAGGTAGCTCGCGCCCCAGTTGAGCTGGGTGCCGATCGTGGACATGTAGGCCGCGGCGAAGGCGGCCAGCATGAGCCCCCGCAGGTACGCGGGAAGGTCGCTTATGAGAATGCGGATGTAGCCGGACTCTGGGTCCGCGGCGAACTGCGGATCATTCTGGTAACGCACTACGGCGACGAGCGCAACGATGATCCACGGCCAGGGCCGCAGGGCGTAGTGGGCGACGTTGAACCAGAGCGTGGCGAGGATGGAGTGCTTTTCGTCCTTCGCGGAGAAGATGCGCTGCGCGATGTAGCCGCCGCCGCCCGGCTCGGCGCCGGGATACCAGGAGGCCCACCAGTTGACGGCGATGAAGACGAAGAAGGTGATCATGGGCATCCACGCGGAACCCGCGTCGGGCACGAGCGAGAGGATGGAGCTCCCCGGATCGCGCGCGGCGTCCACCTTCCGGAGGTCGTCCAGGAGCGCTCCCATGCCGCCGCTCGCTCCCACGGCGAAGACGGCGAGCGCGATCACCATCCCCATCTTGAGCACGAACTGGAAGAGGTCGGTCCAGAGCACCCCCCACAGGCCGCTTATCGTCGAGATCGAGGCGGTGAGGAGCATGATGACAATCGTGATCCCGAGCGCCTCCACCTTGGTGACGCCCAGCACGTTCATGAGGATCTTCACGATCGCGAGGTTCACCCAGCCCATGATGATCAGGTTGATGGGGAGCCCAAGGTAGACGGCGCGGAACCCCCGGAGGAAGGCGGCGGGCCTGCCGGCGTAGCGGATCTCGGCGAACTCCACGTCGGTGAGCACGCCCGCGCGGCGCCAGAGCTTTGCGTAGAAAAAAACCGTGAGCATCCCGGAGAAGACCATGCTCCACCAGATCCAGTTCCCCGCGATCCCGTTCTTTGCGACGAGCCCGGTCACCACGAGCGGCGTGTCGGCGGCGAAGGTGGTGGCGACCATGGAGGTCCCGGCCAGCCACCAGTTGGCGTTCCCTCCCGAGACGAAGAAATCGCTCACGCTCTGCGTGGCGCGCTTCCTGAGCCACAGCGCGATCCCGAGGTTGAACAGGAAATAAAGCGCGATGACGACGACATCGATGACGGTCAATTGCATGGCGGGACCCCAAATTTTCATTATAAGCTTTATCCGCGAGCGCCTCTCATGGGAGATGACGAGATAAAAGATCAACGGCGATTGATGAGATAACGGCGGTAGTTAATTTACCTTTGGAAAACCAAATCCGTTATCTCGTTCATCTCTTCTATCTCCACCTCTCCCATTCCCCTGCGTTATCACTTTTGGTTTTCATCTGCCGGCTGGCCTTGAAGTATGTCCATGACGGGGAAAACGTCAAGCATGAAGTGAAGCTGTGAAAAGGATTAACGGGAAAAGGGACGTGAGAGTGGATACGGCGATGGAAGGGACCGGGGATTTGGTTCGGGTTCGATGGATTGACGAGCCGCGCATCCCTGCCGTCCCGTCGAACCTCACCACTCCCGCTGCGTCCCGCGGGTCATTTACCCTGGCCCGGTGAGAGGTACGCTACGACGGAGTCCCTGAAATCCCTGCGGAACTTTTCCGAGGTCAGCTCATAGACGTCCTTGAAGTACTTCTGGCGCATGGTGATTACCTGGATGACGCCGAGCATCTGGGCCCAGAGGAGCAGCATCAGGTGCAGGGGCTTCAGGTGCGTTTTTATGGACCCGTCCTTTATCCCGTGCCTGATGGCATCGATGGTCAGGTCGCTCATCTGGTCGATCACGGCCTGGCACTGGACGATGAAATCGCCGCGTACCTTCCTGGCGGGGAGCTTGTGGTACGCGTAATACGTGCGCTCGAAGTGCATCTGGAGATCGAAGTAGCTCTTGTTTTTAAGGCAGAAGCTGACGTATTTTTCGCCGAGCATGACGATCCGGTCGATGCCACGCCCGGCCTTTTCCGCGTCGGCGGCCGTGTCGGAAATTACGACCTTGAGCTTCCGGAGCAGTACGGCGGCGAACAGGTCGTCCCTGTTCTTGAAATACTGGTACAGGTTCTGGATGGTATACCCCGAGGACTTCGCCACGTCCTCGAGCGTGATTTCCTCGAGGTCGCGTTTTGCCAGGAGCTGTGCGGCCATGTCGATGATCCGCTCCTGTCGCTGGGCGCGGGCCCACTCCTTTCTTTCTTCCCTGATTGACCTGTTCTTGACGGGAGCCATGCCGTGGTTCTCCTTCCCCGGTCGCCGGTGTAGGCGAAACAGCGGAACTTGTCAACCCTATTAAGCGCCTGCGTTTAAATAATATTTTAATATATTAAAAAATATTTGACAATATTAAAATATTGCGGCACAACGGTTGTGCCGTCCATTGGACGCACAGCACGAAACAAGGGGGACATCGTCATGCCTGAAGCAGCCCATGAAAAGATCATCAACGATATAACGCGCCGTTTTGCCGCGAGGACCATAAAATCAGCCGCCCTGAACGCCGAGGCGGTCAGGTACATGCCCGGGGGGCATACCAGGGACGCGGTGAACTACAAGCCCTATGCCGCGTTCATAGACCATGGGAAGGGATCCCGCATCTACGACCACGACGGCAACGAGTACATTGACTTCCTGGGCAACTACACCTCGCTCATCCACGGTCACTGCGACCCGGACATCCTGGCCGCGGTGCGCGCCCAGCTGGAAAAGGGCTCCTCGCTCTGCTCTCCCTCGGCGCTGCAGATCGAGCACTCGAAGCTGCTGTGCGGCCGCACGCCCTTCATCGAAATGGTCCGCTATACCAATTCCGGCACCGAGGCGACGATGTTCGCGATCAGGACGGCGCGCGCGGTGATGCAGAAGGACATGATCATCAAGCTCGAGGGCGCCTACCACGGGACGCACGACGATGCGAAGGTGTCCATGATTCCGGACTTCCAGCCGGGGGAGCTCCCCACGCCGCACCTGGAGGGATCGGGAATCCCGCAGAGCACTCTTCAAGACGTGGTCATCGCCCCGTTCAACAACCTGGCCGCGGCGGAGCTCCTCATGAAGAGACACCGGGACAAGCTTGCCGGCATCATCGTGGAGCCCTACCTGGCGAGCATGGGCACCGTGGTCCCCGAACCGGGCTACCTCAAGGGAATTCGCGATCTGTGCGACAGGTACGGGATACTGCTCATCTTTGACGAGGTCCAGTCGTTCCGCGTGAGCGTGGGAGGAATGCAGGTCCGCGAAAACGTTCGGCCGGACATAAGCGCCGTCGGTAAGCTCATCGGGGGAGGCTACCCCGTGGGGGCGTTCGGCGCGCGCCGCGACATCATGGAGCGCTTCTCGTTCGACATGCTCGATCCGCGGGCGATCACGCACTCGGGGACGTTCAACGGCAACGAGATCACGATGGCCGCGGGCATAGCCTCGATGAAGAAGTTCGACCAGGCCGCGGTGGACCACATCAACGGGCTCGGAACGAGGATGATGGACGGGTTCACCGGCGTGTTCAGGGGCCTGGGGCTCAAGTGCCAGGCGACCGGAATCGGCTCCCAGTGCAACATAAACTATACGGACAAGAAAATATCGAACGCGCTCGATTTCGTCATGGCGCTGGTGCCGTGCCTGGAGCTGCAGAAGCTGCTGCACCTGGAGCTCCTCAACCGGGGCATCTTCGCCGCCTGCCGCAACGAGTTCGTCATCTCGACGCCCATGACGGAAAAGGACGTCGATACGTGCGTGCAGAAGGTGAAGGAGAGCTTTGAATTCCTGATGCCGTATATCAGGGAAAAGACGCCGCACCTGCTGTAGGCGCGTGCGGGTGACCGGCGCGCCGCGCCGGGAAGCGCGCGGATTCAGCCGCGGGTACGGTCAAGGCGCGCTGCCCGGGAGATATACACCCTATGGGGCGCAAAATAAAAATTGGAGGAGATGTCGACATGACCGGAAACAGCATGACGGAAGCGAACGGCAGGGTGCGATGGTCGGTGCCGCTCAGCCTGATGATTACCCTCTTCGTGGCGTACCTCGACCGTGCGAACGTGAGCCTGGCCCTTCCCAAGATCGCCGAGGACTACGGCTGGACCCAGGGGCAGACCGGGGAAT
>CALMJO010000190.1 GCA_937864375.1 uncultured Spirochaetota bacterium | reverse complement strand
TCCCGGGGGCGCTCACGCGCTCGACGAGCCCCATCGCGAGCGCCTCCGCGGCGCCCACCTTGCGCGCCGTAAGGATCATGTCTGCGGCGCGTCCGGTGCCGATGAGCCGTGCGAGCGCGACGCCCCCGCCCCAGTCGGGTATGAGCCCCAGGCGCACCTCGGAGAAGCAGAAGACTGCCCCGGGATCGGCGATGCGCATGTCGCAGCGCGAGGCCAGCTCGGCCCCCCCGCCGTACGCCATGCCGTTCACCGCGGCTATGATGGGAACGGGAAGGGCAGTGAACCGGTCCACGACTCCGCGAATGTAATGTATGAGCGCGTCCACGGGCCCCCGGTCATGCTTCTGCACCGAGTCGATGAGCGAGCCCACCTGGGGGTTGTCCGGGTTCACGTCGAATCCCGCGCTGAAGGCCTTGACGCCGGCGCCGGTGATCACGACCGCGCGCGGGATGTCCGCGGCGAGCGCCGCGGCCGCCTCGTCCAGGCTCTTCCACATGTCCTCGTTAAAAGCGTTGTGCCTGTCGGGACGATCCATGGTGAGTATCGCGACCTTCCCTTCCCTCCTGATTGTCACCGGGCTCATGCCGATCTCCTCCGAATGCATGTAGTGTGCGCGCGGCGCGCGTCAGCGCACGCGAAGCCTGCATACCGCAGGCCTGTTCTGTAATAGAGACAAAAACGAGCTCTCCTCCACGCCGGCGAACGCGGCGCCGAACATGCCGCGCTCCGCGAGGATGCGCCCTTTCCCGCCCGTCCTTACGACCGCAATGGAATCGAACGGAGTCTGGTCTTCGCGCAGAAAACCGGACTGGATATCCACGAGGAACATCGTCCCCGGCCTGAGAGTACATCGGAGCGTTTCTGGCGCGTCGCGGCGGATCCCGGAAGTAGGCATGAGCTCCCACGCGGCCTTGTCGAGCCTCCTGCCAGTCTCCCGCGTCACGGCGAAGGTGCGCATCTCCGTGGGATGGACGGGCATCCATTCGCCGCGCAGGTAGCGTTCGATGAGAGTGGCGCGGTTCGCCGGGACGGACCGCGCAAGGACGAGTTCTATTTCCACATCCTCCCGCGACGCGTTCTCGATGACCACGTACACGAGAAGCTGGCAGCCCGCCAGGAACGCGCATGCGAGGACAAGCATTGCGGGTCGCAGCGCACGCATCGTTTTGGTGAAAGGCGCGCAGGCGCTCATAATCATGCGCGCTTTTTCACCACGAGGATCATGCCGTCTTTCCCGACGACCTCCACGGGCTCGTCGCGCCTGATCTCGCCGTCGGCGCGCGCATTCCATATTTCGCCGTGCACGAAGACCCTGCCGGTTCCCGGGAAGTCGCTCATCGCCCTGCCCGTTTCTCCCACCAGTCCCTCGGCCCCGGTCGTGACCCTGCCGCGGTGTACTTTGAGCACGGCGCGTATCGCTCCAAAGAAAAAGAGGAGCAGGAAGACCAGGACGGCCGCGATCGTCGCGCGGGGCACCTGTCCGCCGGGAAGGGGCGAGTCAAATAGGATCATGGAGCCGATTATAAAGGCGATGATGCCCCCGAGCGCGAGCAGTCCGTAGCCGGCGAACTTGAGCTCCAGGATGAAGAGCACGATCGAGGCGACGATGAGCAGGAGCCCCGCGAGATTGACCGGGAGGATCCGCACCGCGAGCAGGAAGAGGAAGAGCGCGATCACGCCCACCACGCCGGGAAGGATGAGCCCGGGGCTTTTCATCTCCAGTCCAATGCCCGCGACGGCGATGATGAACAGGAAAAACACGATCTGCGGGTCGGCGAAGAAGTTCAGCATGCGCTGCTTCCAGTCCATCACGCTTTCGATCTTCCGGGCGCCCTTCGTCGCGAGCGTCACGATCGTGCCGTCCATGTCGACGCGCCTGCCGTCGAGCTTGACCAGGAGATCGTCCAGGTCCTCGGCCACGAGGTCGATCACGTTGAGGGTCAGAGCCTCCTGGTAGGTGCTCGATATGGCGTCCCTGACGGCGCGCTCGGTCCAGTCCACGTTGCGGTGGCGCTTCTGCGCGATGCTGCGCCCGTAGGCGACGGTGTCGTTGAGCACCTTCTTGCCCATGATGTTCTCGCCGCCCTTACCCTGGCCCTCCTTCTCGCCGAACTCAATGAAGGGGCTCACCGGGTGCATGGCGCCAATCTCCGTAGCAGGCGCCATCGCCGCGACGTGCGCGGAGAGCATGATGAAGCCTCCCGCACTGGCGGCCTGGGCGCCCTTGGGAGCGGTGTAGACGATCACGGGCACCGGGGAGCCCAGTATGGCGGTGATGATCTCGCGCATTGAGCCCATGAGGCCGCCGGGCGTATCGATTCTAAGAACGATGAACGAGGCGCCCTCCGACGGGGCCTTCTTTATGGAATCGACGATGTGCTCCGCGACGATCGGGTTTACCGTGCCCTCGAGCGTCACGAGCGCATAGCTCACACCCTCCGCCGCAGACGACCGCGCCCACAGCGCGAGCGCGCACAGGGCCCCCAATGCGACTATCCCCGGTACCTTCATGACCTCACCCCGTCCTTTCCCGGACCTGCATTACCCGGAACGAATTGAGTATCGCCCCAGCGCGGGCCTGATGTCAAGTTTTTCACTCCCGGGATTGGATTCACCGGGCCCGCAGGCCGATATTAATGAAAGAGTGTACCCGACATGAAAATTCCCGTTCTCCCATCCTTTCCGGCGTTTGTGATCGCGTGCCTTTTCCTGGCCGCGGCCTCGCTCCCGGGGGCGCCCGCGTACGCGCAGGCTCCCGACAACACGAAAAAGGACGCTTCGGCCGTGAAGCTTCCCACGCCCAAAGACGAGGCTGCCGCACCCGAGCGCACCGGCACGAAGCCCGCCGATGCGGTCAAGGGGACCGATTCGCCCGCAAGTGCCGAAGGCCCCCTGAAAAAGGAAAACAAAAAGAACGGAACCCCCGTCGCCGCCGACGGACAAAAGGCCGCCGAAAACGAAAAGAAGAGGCTCGACTGGATCGAGCGCACCCTTGAATACGGCATCGCCAGGGACCGGCGCGAGGCGCTCAACCTCATGGCAACCGTCAAGGACGAGACGGGAAAACAGCGGATGCGCGCGCTCATCCTTAAAACGCTCAGGAACGATACCGACCAGGACGTGATCGTGAAGGCCATCACAGTGGGCGGCGACCTGAAGGCGGTTGAGATCGGTCCCGAGCTTCTGCGCTTCCTCGACGACGAGACCGAGGACGTGAGGACCGCCGCCGTGAGCGGGATCCACGCGCTCAACTATACCGCGGCCAAAGACGCGCTGGTGAAAAAGCTCAAGGGCCAGGACCTCTCGAAGGACTCGAACTTAGCCGAGTCGATCCTCCGCACCCTCGCCGATTTCAAGGCGTCCGAGGCGCGCGAGTTCGCGGAAGCGGGCATCAAGGACCTCAAGACCACGCCGAACCTCCGCGAGCAGCTGATCCTCTTCATAGGAAAGTGCGGCATACGGGAATCAAAGGATTTCCTCATCAAGATCCTCAAGGACCCGGACGAAAACCTCGACATCCGGTCGTACGCGGCGAGCGCGCTCTCCCTGATGGGCGTAAAAGAAGCCTCCGCCGACATCAACGAGGTGCTCAAGTCCATCGAGGCTATGTCATTCAAGAAACGCAAGGAGCACTACAACCTCTTCATGTACTGTGTGGCCGCGCTGGTACGCCTTGGAGACGATGGAGCCCTTCCCCGCCTCACCGACTCGCTTAAAAACGACAACACCATGGTACGCCTCAAGGCGGTCAGGCTCCTGAAGGACCTGAAGGATAAAAGAACAATTGACATTTTAAAATACAAAAAGGAATATGATCCGAGTCCGCTGGTTCAGAAGGCGGCGCGTGAGGCGCTCGAAGAAATGGGCGTGACCGACGCCAAAGATGCCGTGCAACCGGCTGCAAAGCAGGACGAAAAGCCTGCAGACAAGACCGCCGGCCGGAAGGACGTAAAAGATGCGGCATCGCGGCCGGATATCGACAGGCCTGCACCGGTTAAGCAATAAAGGGACCTCGGGCCGGATCGCAGGTGAGGATCGTTTCTCAACTGCTTGAATTTGAACAATCAGATTGAATGATGCCCACAATCCACGGGAGCTGCATAACCGTATGAATCACGACAATTCGCTGGAAAAAGCGCGCCTGGGCGACCGGCTAAGGGAATCGCTCATCCTGTGCTCGTTCATCTTCGCCTCCGCGCTGGTATGCACCCTGGTGATGGACCTGGTGATATTTCCCATCGCGGGGTTCGCGATTGCGCACAAGAAGGCCTACACGATACTTTTCAAGTACTCGTTCTGGATACTGCTCGTGGGCGCGTGCGGGACGGCGCTCGCCGGCTCGGTGAGGCGCCACCGCCAGAACGGCCTTTCGGCGCGGCAGATCGCGCTCAGGATGGCCGGAAGGCCAGGCGCGTTCCTGGTATGGCTGTTCGCCATGCTCGGCATCGTCGCGGCGCTCCTCCTGCTGCTGTACCTGCTTCTCAACTACAACGATTACCTGTTATACAGGATCGCGAACTGAAAGGGCCCGGAAGCGCACATGCCTGCAAGCGAATTCGATAAATATTTCCTTCATCTGCCGCCCTTCGACAGGGAGGCCGACTTCGACTCATTCTGGAATGCGGCGCTCGCCGAGCTCAAGAAAATCCCCATCGAGCCCAGGTTCGAGCCCAGGAAACACGGTCCCAGCGGCTTTCGCACATTCGAGGCGAGCTTCAAGAGCTACAATAAATCGACGATCCTGGGGGAGCTTTCCATACCAAAGGGAGCGAAGAAGCCCCGGGTCGCGATCGTCGTACACGACTACAACAGGCCCGATCCCTTCGCGCGCTACGCGCTGGACCACGGGCTGGCCTATTTCTTCCTGCAACTGCGCGGGCACGATCTCATCAAGCCGGAGACGCCCGAAGGCCCCCGCTCGCCGGGCTACATGGTGGACGGGATCGGAGAGCTCAGCAATTACTACCTCAAGGGAGTGTTCCTTGACGTGTACCGGTCGATCGACGCCCTGAGGCTGAACGGCGAGATCGACTGCAGCGCAATCGGCATCCTTGGCAAGGGGCTGGGAGCGGCGGCGGCGCTGTTCGCCGCCTCGCACTCGAACCGCATGGCCGCGCTGGTGCTCGACACCCCGTCCTTCTGCTATCTCTCCATGAGCCAGAACACGTCCACCGGGGACGCGACGCGCGAGATCAACGAGTTCCTGGAGCAGCACAGGAGCAGGAAGAAGACCGTTAAGAAAAACCTCTCATACTTCGACGGGATCAATTTCAGCGACCGGATCAGGTGTGCGACGCTCGCGACGGTCGGGTTCAAGGACACGCTTTCGCCCCCCGAGTGCGTGTTCGCGCTGTTCAACCACCTGCTGTGCGAGAAAACGATCGAGGTCTACCCCGAGGAGGGAAACCGCGCGGGTGAGGAGAAGCAGTTCTTGAAATCTCTCAAGTGGATGGCGGGGATCGTTAACTCCGCCTAGCGCATGGGAGAAACCAGGGGGACGAAGCGCGCGCGCCCCAGCTCGTCCTCGAAGAGCCTGCCGTTCGATTTCACATAACGCCTAATCGACTGCCCCCTGTTTCCCGCGACGGGAATCACTAGGGAGCCCCCGTCCACGAGCACGTCGAAGAGCCCGTCCGGCAGGTCCTGCGCGACCGCGGCGACTATGATCCCGTCATAGGGGCCGCCCGGCGAGGAGAAATCCCCGGAATGGACCAGCGTGACGTTCGTCCTGCCCAGGTCGAAGAGGAGCGTGTCCCGCGCCCGCGCGTAAAGCTCGCCAATGCGCTCGCAGGTGTCCACGTGCCCCGCGAGCTCCGAAAGCACCGCGGCCTGGTAGCCGGAGCCGGTCCCGATCTCGAGCACGCGCTCCCCCCCGCGCAGGTCCAGCGCCTGCACCATGCGCGCAACGGTCGTGGGTTTGGTTATCGTCTGGCCGTGGCCGATGGGAAGCGAGACGTCCTCGTAGGCGCGGAAGCGCAGGGCCTCGGACACGAAGAGGTGGCGCGGCACGCGCTCCATGGCGTCGAGCACCGTGCGCGAAAAGCCGCCCGCCGCCGCGAGCCGGTCGACCATGGCGCCCCGGGCTATGGTAAAAGGGTCGCTCCCGCTACGGTACAAAGTAGCCTCCCCATTCGTGCCCCTTCTGGTTCTTGTAGGTGACCTCTATCTTGACCTCGGACCACCATCCGCTCACCGTCGCGGCGCGCAGGGTGGAGTAGACGAGCACGTAGCGGTTTTCCTCGGCGCCGCGAATCTTTTCATAGATTCCCTTGAGGTTTTCCGCCTGCCGCGTGAAATAGAAGGCGCCCCCGGTGGCCGTTGCGATCTTCTCGAGCGTGTTGCTCTGCTCGCGGAAGGAGATGATGTAGACCGGGATGTGGTGGCTGTTCGCGAAAAAGATGATATTGTCCGCCGTGTACTGCGCGAATGATTTATCGTCGACCTCGCCGTCGGTGACGAGTATCACTCCGCGCCTGTTGATCCTGGGGACGAGGTCCGTGAGGGAATTGTAGAGCGCCTTTCCCAGGTTTTTCCCGGGACCGTACCCCGCGCCGCCCAGCGCGGCCAGGGCCCGTCTCCTGCTCCAGTCGAAATCGGTTTCCGGAACGTAGTCCGACGAGGCGCTCGCCACGCGGAACGAGTCGTTGGTGCGCATCCTCTGCAGAATGAATTCCGCGACCCAGGCGACGTCGCCGTGGTACTGGCGCATGCCCTCGGAGCGGTCCACGCAGAACACCATTGACGCCGACGGGTCCTTGTCTTTCAGGTAGTCCACGTAGAGCCCGCCCATGGGGACCTTGTCCTCGATCATCCGGAAGTTGTCCCTCTTGAGGCCGTACAGGGGCTTGCCGGCGCGGTCGCGCACGCTCACGTAGAACGCGATGACCGGGTACTTGCTCACGTCGACGGAGGCGATCTCCACGTCGAAGTTGGTGTAATGCTTCTGAAGGGGATTGAATGTGAACAGGGACTCGGCGCCGTAATCGAGGCAGTAGAGGAAATCGTCCCTGTCCGCGGCCGCGGAGAAAAGCCTCGAGAAGCTCCTCTTGTCGCGGTCCCAAGAGTTTTTGACGAAGGTTTTTCCGGTGGAGGGATTGAAGACGAGGAGGCCCGTCTTCTCGTCGGCGATGAGCAGGGTCTCGCCGTAGGCGTGGATTCCCCGCATGCTGGATGAATCCTTTATGGTAATGTTCTTCACGAAGTTCCCCGAATCGTCGAAGCAGGCGATGCGGTTGTTCCCGTTGTCGCTCACGTAGACGGCGTCGCCCGCCACCGTGACGTCGGTGGGCTTGTAGAGCTCGCCCTCGTATTCGCCCTGCCGCCCGAAGCTCAGGATGAAACGGCCGTCGGGATCGAACTTCTGCACGCGGTGGTTCCCCGAGTCGGCCACGTAGATGAAGCCCCTGGGATCGAAGCAGACCCCCTGGGGACCGTGGAAGCTCCCCTCCCCGTTGCCCGGCGAGCCGAACCTGTTGAGCATCTTGAACGCGGTGTTCATGACGTACACCATGTCCTCGCCAAAGTCGGCGACCGCGAGCCGGCCGTTGAAGTAGTCGATGCCGTAGAGCTTGCTGGTGAAGCCGGCGTTGAAAATCTCCTGACCGTCCTTGTTGGGATCGATCTTGATGAGCTTGCCCGAGGAGAAGGACGTGATATACATGTTCTTTTCGTTGTCGACGGCAAAGTCCACGGGGTTGGGGAAGCGGAAGCGGCGCATCTCCTCCGAAGAGACCTCGTCGGCCAGGACGAACTCGCCCCTTGGCCCTCCCGCGAGCTCGCGCGCGTCCTGGAAGCGGAGCGCGTCGACCTTTTGCCGGACCATCACATTGTCGGGGGACTCCTCCAGGAAGGCCTCCCACTCGCGAATCGCCTCCTCCTTGAACCCGGCGAGCCGGTACGAGCGGGCGAGATATTCGCGGGCCGTCAGGTAGCCCGGGTAGTCGGACACGGCCTTGCGGAAGTGCTCCACGGCGGCGAGGTATTTCTGGCGGTTAAAGTAGATGAATCCCTCGCGGAACGCGACCTTGGCCTTTTCAAAGCGCACCACGTCGCGCGGGACGGCGTGCGCGGGCGAGACATCGCCGCAGATGCACAGGACCGAAATAATGAGCGGGTACACCGCGCAGCGAATTAAGTGCTTCATGGCCGCCGTAGATTCATTGTGTGGTCCGCGGACGCGTACCGCGGTTTTCTTCTTTAATTGTCGACAGATCAGCGCTTTTTCAACACCGATTTCAGGTACTTCCCGGTGTAGGATTTCGGGTTGGCTGCGACCTTTTCGGGGGTGCCCTCGGCGATGACGAGGCCGCCCTCGTCGCCCCCCTCGGGCCCCATGTCGATTATCCAGTCGGCGTTCTTGACCACGTCCAGGTTGTGTTCGATGACGATGACAGTGTTCCCCATCTCCACGAGCGAGCCCAGGACCTCCAGGAGCTTCTGGATGTCCGCGAAGTGGAGCCCCGTGGTGGGCTCGTCCAGGATGTAGACGGTGCGGCCCGTCGCGCGCTTGGAAAGCTCGGTGGAGAGCTTCACGCGCTGGGCCTCGCCCCCGGAGAGGGTCGTCGCGGGCTGGCCCAGCTTGATGTAGCCCAGGCCCACACGGTTGATGGTTTCGAGCTTCGAGCGGATGGCGGGAATGTTCTGGAAGAATTCGAGCGCCTCGGACGCGCTCATGTCCAGCACCTCGTAGATGTTCTTCCCCCTGAACCGGACCTCGAGCGTCTCGTGGTTGTAGCGCCTTCCCTTGCAGACCTCGCAGGTGACGTAGACGTCAGGCAGGAAATGCATTTCGATCTTCTTGATGCCGTCTCCCTCGCATGACTCGCAGCGCCCGCCGGGCACGTTGAACGAAAAGCGCCCCGCCTTGTAGCCGCGCACCTTGGACTCCGGCAGATCCGTGAAGAGCTCGCGGATTGGGGTGAAGAGCCCCGTGTAGGTCGCGGGGTTCGAGCGGGGCGTGCGGCCGATGGGGGACTGGTCGATGTCGATCACCTTGTCGACCTGGTTGACGCCCAGGATCTTTGTAAACTTCCCCGGGTGCGCCTTGGACTTCATCACCAGCGCCGAAAGCGCCTTGTAAAGAATCTCGATCACGAGCGTTGACTTCCCCGAGCCGGACACGCCCGTGACGCAGGTGAGCACGCCCAGCGGAAACTTCGCGCTTACCCCGCGAAGGTTGTTCTCTGAAGCGCCCTGGACCTCGATGTAGCCGCGGGGATCGCGCCGCTTTGCGGGCACCTCGATGCGGAAATTCCCCGAAAGATAGCGGCCCGTGAGCGATTTGGGATTTCGTTCGATCTCCTGGGGAGTCCCCTTCGCCACTATGTGCCCGCCGTCGAAGCCTGCGCCCGGTCCCAGGTCCACGATATAGTCCGCCTCGCGCATGGTTTCCTCGTCGTGCTCGACCACGATCACGGTGTTTCCCAGGTCCCGGAGATACTTGAGCGTGTCCAGGAGCTTGCGGTTGTCCCTCTGGTGAAGGCCGATGCTCGGCTCGTCCAGGATATAGAGCACGCCCATGAGGCTTGAGCCGATCTGCGTCGCGAGCCTTATGCGCTGCGCCTCTCCCCCGGAGAGCGTCCCGGCCGCGCGGTCGAGCGTGAGGTAATCGATCCCGACGTCCTTGAGGAAGTTGAGCCGCTGGCGGATCTCCTTGAGCACCTGCGCCGCGATCTTCATTTCCGTGTCGCTGAGCTCGATCGATCCGAAGAAGGAATGCGCGTCGCGGATCGAGAGGCTCGTGACCTCGTGGATGTTCCGGTCCGCGACCCTGACCGCCAGGCTCTCGGGGCGCAGGCGCATCCCGCCGCAGGCGTCGCAGGGGCTGTTCTCCATGAAGCGCTCCATCCACTCGCGCATGTCTTCGGACTTGGTTTCCCTGTAGCGGCGCTCCAGGTTGGGAAGCACCCCCTCGAAGCTGCGGTTGAACCTGAACTGCGCGTCCTCGCGCTTGATGTCGAAGTTGATCTTCTTTCCGCCGGTGCCGTGCATGATGATGTCGCGTATCTTTTTGGGAAGGTCCTTCCACGGGCGGTTCGCGTCGAACTGGAAATTTTTTTCCAGCGCCTGGATCTGCTCGCGGTACCAGTAGCTGATGGTCTTTCCCCATACCTCGAGCGCTCCCTCGTAGAGCGACTTGTCGGGATCGCCCACCACGAGCTCCGGGGAGAACTGCATGAGGTAGCCAAGGCCGCTGCATTTTTCGCACGCCCCGTAGGGGCTGTTGAAAGAAAACATGCGCGGCGAAAGCTCGGGGATCGAGATGCCGCAGTCCGGGCAGGAGAGCGATGTGGAATAGAGGCGCTCCTGGCCGTTCACGTCCACGATCACGAGTCCCTCGGCGAGCTCGATCGCGGCTTCCACGGAATCGGCGAGCCTGGAGCGGATCGCGTCTTTCAGGACGATGCGGTCGACCACGATCTCGATGTTGTGCTTTTTGTTCTTGTCGAGCTTTATCTCCTCGTCAAGGGCGCGATGCTCGCCGTCCACGCGCACCCTGGCGAACCCGCTCTTGCGCGCGAACGCGAACCGGTCCTCGTGCTCGCCCTTGCGCCCGCGCACGACCGGCGCCATTACCTGGATCTTGGAGCCCGCCGGCAGCGTGAGGAGCGATTCGATGATCTGGTCCACGGACTGCGACGAGATGCGCTTCCCGCAGCTGGGGCAGTAGGGAATGCCCACGCGCGCGAACATGAGCCGGAGGTAGTCGTAGATTTCGGTGACCGTTCCCACCGTGGAGCGGGGATTGCGGTGCGTGGTCTTCTGTTCGATTGAAATCGCGGGAGAAAGCCCGTCGATGAGGTCCACGTCGGGCTTTTCCATGATGCCCAGGAACTGCCGGGCATAGGCCGAGAGCGATTCCACGTAGCGGCGCTGTCCCTCGGCGTAGATGGTGTCGAACGCCAGTGAGCTCTTGCCGGAACCGGAAAGCCCGGTAATGACCACGAGGCTTTCGCGCGGTATGTCTATGGAGATGTTCTTGAGGTTGTGCTCCCTCGCCCCCTTGATACGGATGACGTCCAGGCTCATATCAGGGTGATGTTGGTCGAACCGCACATGGGGCACACGACATCGAAGTCTTCACCGTCGTCGAGCTCGTCCTTTTTCTTGAGGATGTAATCTTCCCATCGGTAATCGCAGTCCTCGCAGGCGTAGCTCACCTCGATCTTGCGCAGGTTTTTCTTCTTCTTCCTGGCGGCGGCGTCGTCTTCCTCGAGATCGTCGGCCTCGTCCGCGTCCTCTTCCTCGGCCTCGCCTATCTCTTCGGCGATGTCGACTTCTTCGAATCCGGCCTCGCCGAGGTCTTCCTCGTCGATGAGTTCTTCCTCGTCGAAGTGCTCCTCGTAGTACTCGTCCTCGTACACTTCATCATCGTATTCTTTTTCGAAATCGACTGACATGTCATCACCTTGAATGGAAGAATATCATTGCGCTGCAGCGAGTCCACATGATACTTCCCTGTTTGCGCTACCCTCGCGCGCGGACCGGAAACGACCCTCGGGGATGCCCGCAATCAGAGGGTTTTCGAAGTCCCCTTATATAATAGCCGAAACGCGGAGCAAAAAAAATCCGTTTTTTGAATTATTATAAAAAAAATTCAGGCACCGCACGACGCTGCTCAAGTCCGTGACAAATCTAGCGAGCCGGTCTTTTTTTTGTCAAATTAATTGCCGAAAAAATTCAGGTTTTGTCCCGCCACGCTTTTTCGTAGGCCTCGATGTCGAACTTGCGCTCCAGGCCCCTCTCGTTCATGTACCTCACCTTGCCGAAAATGGCGCGCTCCGGCCACGGCCGGTCATGCTTGCCAAAGCACCACGCCACTCCGGCGAACCCGTTCGCATCGCGGCCGTCAAGCTCCCACCGGTTGTTGAGCGCGAGCGCCGTCTCGAACGCCCCGGCGGGGTGCGCGCTCCACTCAAGTATCTTTTTTCCCCAGTACATGCGCATGTAGCCGTGCATATGGCCGGTTGCGCGCATCTCGCGCTGCGCCGCGTTCCAGTAGGGGTCATGGGTTTGTGCGTTCTCAAACTCTTCGCGGGTGTACAGGGAATACCGCCCGTCGCGCTCATGCTTTTTCAGGCTTTCCCGCGCCCACTCGGGCAGGCAGGAGAAATCATCATAGCGTCGGTTGTAATAAACGAAGTTCACCGCGAGCTCCCTGCGCACCACCAGCTCCTCGATGAACGCGTCCAGGCCGGGAGAATTACGCTTCATGGCCTCGAGCGCCACGAAGAGCGGGGAGATCTGCCCAAAGTGAAGGTAGGGGCTCAGGCGCGACACGCACCCCAGCGACGGATCGCTGCGATTGACACCGTACCTGTCCATGCGCTCCTCGATGAAGGATGCGAGCAGTCGCTCCGCCGTGCCTGCACCCCCGATGCAGTGCGATACCGGCCAGACGCTAGAGTCGGCCCCCAACGACGCTACCGCCTTACCGGGGTCAGAGCCCTTCCAGGCGGAAAAGCGCAAACCCAGGGAGTCGTGTTTCACGTTCCGGGCCGCGAGCGGGACCAGGTAGTTCGCAAGCGTTTTCCTGATCTTTGGCCTGAGCGTTGCGGCTGAGTATTCCTCCCTGGGAGACGCCTCCGCGACGGGAACCACGACATCGCTCTCGACCTGCACCAGCGGACAGTCGAGGCGGTCCGCAACCCCCGCACGCCATGCCCTCTGCACCCCAAGATACCCCCTGTCGGTGACGACGAGCGATGCGTTTTGCGCCATGCGGGTTACGCCCTCGGACGGCGTCTCCATCCGGATGACTAGCTGTATGCCGCGCGCCTCGAGCCGCTCCTCGTTTCAATGAGTCCCTGGAGCATGAAATGCAGGTTCCGCGCGTTTGCCCCAGGGAAAAGCGTCGTACAGCCAACGTATGCCACTGCCGGGAGACCAAGCTCGTTCGCGCGCTCGATCGCAAACTCGAGCGCATGGTTCCATTCGGCTCGCTGCGACTGCGGCATCCAGTACAGGACAAAGCGCCCCCTGCGTACGGGGCGCGCGTTCAGAGCCTGTATGCGCGTCGGTTGTATCACGTTCACCATCCCCTGGCGGAGCACGTCGGCCATACTCCAAATCGAAAGGCACGTGAATGATAGCCGCTCGGTCGATGGGGGTAAAGTGTTTTCTCCGGCGCAGTCATAACGCCTGGAGAAGAGGCTTCACCATGACTTGACAGGTCGATCGGGCCCATGCCAGAATCATCCTTGCCGGCAAAACCATGGAGGACGGCCGATGGACTACCAGGACTACCTGAAGGAAGAACATGACTACCATGCTCGGTTCGCGCGTTACAATCGCCGGAAACTGGGATTTTTCAAGCGGTATTTCAGGCTCTACCACCGGCTCAAGGTGAAGGGACTGGAAAACATTCCCGAAGGCCCTGCGATCATCGCCCCCAATCACAGCGGCGGCTATGATCTGGATATCATGTCGCTCATGTATTTCGCGCATCCCGCGCGGGAGATACCCGTGCTCATCGCGTATGAATGGCATTTTATCAGCAGCGCCTGGGGCCGATACTACGTGGGCGGGGGCATTCCCCTGTGGCTGCGTGGCGGAATCCGGCATGAGTATATCGATCCCTACCTCCTGGAAGGCGGCTCGCGTTACCCGGGGCTGGTATGCATCTTTCCCGAGGGAAACTCAAGCTCGATATGGAAGCGAAAGGAGATCGGGCCCTTCTACCCTGGCGTAGTCAGGCTCGCGATCCGTTACCGGGTGCCCATTGTTCCCGTTGCCATGATCGGGTTTGATACTGCCTCCCCCATATTCAAGGAAATCATGCGAGACCATCGCACCCCTGATGTTGTCATGCTTCCCTTCACTCTCCCTGTGTCGCTCACTATTGATTTTGGAAAGCCCTTCGAGCTTTCGGAATTATATGCGGTAAAAATTGGCAGGGAAGAAGAATTCACCATCGCAAACGAGATCGTGAGGCCGCGCGTCGCGGACGTGATCCGGAGGCATCGGCCGGTTTCGCTTCCTCCATGGAAAAAGCCTTGAACGGAACAGACGATTTGATGCCAGGGGGAGGGGTCAGAGCCTTTTCCTGAAAAGACCTGGTAAAGGAGATCCAGTTTTCCTGAATCCGGTGTAAAAAATTTTCCGGGGTCAGAGCCTTTCTTTTCTCAAACTCAGTTTATAAATCGTATACAGAATATGCGCAGAGAATCACTTTCTGGATACAACTGAATGCCAAGACCGCTCCGCCGCTGCATGCCGGAAACCACCTATCATGTATATTCTCGTTGCATCGAGTGGAAACCGCTCATGGCTGACTGCGAAGCCAGGAACTTGATGCTACACACGCTGAAACGCACACAGCACAAATACTGTTTCGACCTGGTCTTTTACGAAATCATGGACAGTCATTTCCACATGGTCATCAAAACACTCACCGGTGAGGCGACGATTTCCAGGATTATGCAGTATTTCAAGGCGCGCTACGCCGAATCGTTCAACCGAAGGGTGAAGCGGATCGGCCCGTTCTGGAATGAACGATTCAAGGACACTATAGCGGATGAAGCAGCAGACCCTCATGGTTTTGTACTCAAACTGTTATGGTATCTTGCGTATAATCCTGTAAGGAATAAAATGGTGTCTGATCCACGGGACTATCGCCACGGATCCCTCCGGCACTACCTTGGTTCGAATAAACAGGCAGAACCACGGATAACCCCTCACGCGACGTTTCTTTCATTAGGATTCACAAATGAAGCCAGGATTCGGAAGTTTTTACTGGTTGAAAGGGAGTACCTTAAAAGCGGCCACCGATGGCATAAGGCACTTCGGAAGGGTCAGAGCCCTTGACATGGCAAAATGGCGGCGCCAGTCGCAGGCAAACCCCGCAGCGCCAGAAACCACCGTGAATTACCTTATAAGCCGCATCACCACGTCAGCGTTCAGGTTCGAATGGGCGCGTACTTCTCCGCCGGTTTTGTCGAGCGCCGCCGATACGCTTCTGAGCGCATCATCAGCCCTGGAACCGTCGGCCATGTTGCTCGCCACGATGTTTTCGACCTCTATCTGGAGGCGGGTAATTCTTGACACATCCGCGCGGATGTTCGTCTGGACCTGTTCCCGCTTCAGCTGGAGGACCGACTGGGTAGGCTCCTCACCCAGGAACTCCTTTAAAATCTTCCCGCCCTCATACATCGACGACTCCAGGATTTGGCGGGTTCCCTGCCCCCCGTTGGCCATATCCCTTTCCAGGAGATCTATACCGTTTCGCAATACCTGGCTTTTCGTGAGCGCGGACTGTAAATCTTTAAGCTCGAGCTGGATGGAATCCAGCCTGCTGTTCACCCGGTTTCCTATTTCGACGGAATCGCTGCGTAACTCACCGCGCTTTTTGTTGCCGCTCTCCTCGCCGTCGATCTGGCGCTCGCTCGTTATCCTTTTTGCAGAACCCAGAATCCCATCAATGGAAACCTTCATGATACACCCTCCGTTGTGCGCGCGTCAGCACAGTTTACCATTCCCCTGTATTGTAGAGAGAGCGAGGGTTTTTGTCAAATAAATATTTTTATGCGACATAATAAAAATCGGGGTGGCCGAGCGGCATGAGGCGGTACCGCTGAACCCGGCTCCTGAAACGGGCACGAATGGGCGGGGCCTCGTTACACTACCTTTTTGTCCATCTTTTCCATGCGCAGGGAAACAACCTTGGAAACGCCTGGCTCCTCCATCGTCACCCCGTAGATCGATTCGCCGATGCGCATCGTCTTCTTGTTATGACTGACAATGACGAACTGCGAGGTCTTCGCAAACTGCTGGAGCATCCGGATGAAACGGCCGATGTTCTCCTCGTCGAGCGGCGCGTCTATCTCGTCCAGGAAGCAAAACGGCGAGGGCTTTACCATGTAGGTGGCGAACAGGAGCGCGATCGCCGTGAGCGCCCTCTCGCCTCCCGACAGGAGGTTGATGCTCTTGGGCTTTTTCCCGGGAGGGCGCACGAAGATCTCGATCCCGCTCTCGAGCACGCTTTCCGGCTCCGTAAGCTCAAGGTTTGCGGTTCCCCCCTCGAAGAGCTGCTTGAATATTTCCGAAAAGTTTTTCTGGATCTGCATGAAGGTCGTGAGGAACATGTCCATCGAGGTCTTGTTGATGTCCTGGATTACCGACACGATGTCTTCCCGCGCCTTCTCGATGTCCTTGCGCTGGTTGATGTAATAATCGAAGCGCTTCTTGAGGTCCCTGAATTCCTCGATGGCCAGGTTGTTGATGGGCCCCAGGTCCTGGATCTTTTTCTTGAGGTCCTGCATGTTCTTCTGGATTGCCGGGAGCTGCGAATCGTCCGCCTGCACGCTCTTCATTTCGGCGAGCTTTTTTTCGTACTCGGTCCAGAGGTATTCCTCGATCGAATTTATGCGGAAGATAATCTCCACCATACCGCGCTCAATCTCGCCTATCCGGTCATTGACCCTGGCGAGGCTTTCGGTGTCCTTGCGCGACACGTCCTTGCGGTTCACGATCTGCTTCTCGATCTCGCCCCGCTTTTCATTGCACTCGGCGATTTTTTTGCGGAGGGTCTCGCTCCGCTCGTTAAACTCGACGAGCCTGCTCTCCATCTCCTCAATCTCGCCCCTGAGCGCCGTGATGGCCTCCTCGGAGCGGGCGAGGTCCTGCCGGTGCGCGTCTATCTGCGCCTGGACGTCGCTCGCCTGGTGCGCGAGCGACTTGAGGTGCTTCTCGATCCAGTCGTTCTCCTTTTCGTTTCCGGAAAGGTCCTTTTCCAGCTTCATGATCATGCCGTTGATGTTTTCGACCTCAGCCTGCTCGTTGCGGATGAAGTCCTCGAGCAGCACGATATCCGCGTTGAGCGAATCGTTTGAAGACATCGTCTGAGTGATCCTGCCGTCGAGCGATTCCTTTTCGGCATGGACGCCGGTCTTGTCGAAGAGGATGGAGCGAAACCCGTCCTCGAAGCTTTCGAAGAGCGCAATGTCGCCCTTGAGCGTCTCGAGATCGATCGAGGTCATGACCCCGCGAGCCTCGTCGATGAGCCCGAGATCCAGGTTGTGGAGCGCGCCGCGGAAGGCGTTTTCAAGCGCCTTGATCTCATCGCCTATGCGCGCACGGACGCGCTGCCGCTCGTCCTCGGAGCCCGCGAGCTCGGCCTTTCGCTTCTCGATCGCGTCCACGAGCTTTTTAATGACGCGCTCCAGGCTTTCCCTGAGCGTTTTAAGCGAGTCCTCGTTTTCCTTGATCTGCCTGCGGTCCTGCTCAATGCGGTCGCGGGATGAGTGGATGGACTGGATCTTCTTCTTGCGCATGTCATAGATGGAGGTGAGCCGGTCGCGATCCTCCTGAATCTTGCGCCGGATCTCGACGCCCGACTGCTCCGTCTTCTTTCGCTCCTCGTTCAGGCGCGCGAGGCTTTCCTCCCGCTCGGCGATGTTCTTCTCCACAGCGGCGCGCCGGGCCATGGTCTCCTCTATGCGGGTGCGGTTCTTTTCGCTGCGGTCGTCGATGTCCTCGACCTTGATGCGATAGGTGTGCAGCTTCTTGTCGAGTTCGAATATCTCCAGCTGGATGTCGTTCTTGTATTTCTCGTCCTTCTCGTTTTCGGCGCTCACCACGCTCACCCGGGCGGAGAGGTCCTCACGCTCCTTCTTGAGGCGCTCCAGGTCCTCCTCGATCTTTTTGCGGCGTCGCGATTGCTCGGCGTACTTTAAAAAATTCAGGCGGATGTCGAACTCCTTGAACTCGCCCATGAGCCCCAGGTAGACCTTGGTCTTTTCGGCCTGCTTCGCTTTTAAATCCTTTTCCCGCTCTATCTCGCGTATGATGTCGTTGATGCGCTCAAGGTTGGTGCTCGTCTCTTCGAGCTTGCGCAGGCTTTCCCTCTTCTGGAACTTGAACCGCGAGATGCCTGCGGCCTCCTCGAAGATGTAGCGCCTGTCCTCCGCGCGGGTGGAGAGGATGAGGTCCATGCGCCCCTGCTCCATGACGGAATAGGCGGACTTCCCTATGCCCGTATCCATGAAAAGCTCCTCGATGTCCTTGAGGCGCACGGGAGACTTGTTGATGAGGTATTCTGATTCCCCGTCGCGGAACACCCTGCGGGTGACCGTGACCTCCTCGGAATCCAGGGCGAGCACGCGGTTCGCGTTGTCGATGGTGATGCTCACCTCGGCGAGCGAAAGGGGCTTGCGCGAGTCGGTGCCGGTGAAGATGATGTCCTCCATCTTCTCGCCGCGGATGTTCCTGGCCTGCTTTTCCCCCAGCACCCACTTGATGGAATCGACCACGTTGGACTTGCCGCAGCCGTTGGGGCCCACGATCACCGTGATTCCCGGCTCGAACACGATGGGGGTTCGCTCGGCGAATGATTTGAACCCGAATATTTCCATGGACTTGAGAAACATGTTCACCCGGCCTGGTGCGCTCGTTATTTTTCGTGTTTCTTATTTCAGGCTCGACAGGGCCCTGAAGAAGGGGGTGCGCCGAACGCGGGGCGCGGCGTGCTCCGCTCCCGCCTGCGCGTCTTTATCGAAATAAGATTAGGTGCTTGCATAAGGCGGGTGCGCCCATTAGGCAAGTAGAATTTTGGGCCCTCAGAGGTTTTTTAACGGGCGAAAACAGTCCTTCGCCGGCCGTCACCCGCCGCCATCGTCGAACCCCACCCTGCTGCGCGCGCCATAGAGTTTCATGAGCCCAGACGCGGCCTCCGATGGGGATTCAATCAGCACCTCGATGGCATTACTAGGGCATAGCGACGCGCAGCGTCCGCAACCCTTGCACAGGGAGTCATCGATGCGGGCTCTGACCCCGTTTGACAGGATCGCGTGAGCCATGCAGGAGCTTTCGCACGCCCCGCATCCGGTGCAGGAATCCAGGACCCTCACCGTGACGCCGGGAAGCCTGAATGTGTTTTCAATGAAGCCGGTTGAGATACGCTCACTGATGATGCGGCGCACCGTGCAGCAGCAGTCGCAGCAGAAACAGATGTTCATCATGCGCCGGTAGGGTATGCCCCACATCCACGCGTCAAAGCTGTTGTGCACCACGAGCGGGAAGAGCCCCTCCCCGAGCGCGCCCAGGGCATGGCGCACCGCTTCGTCGGCGGTGACCCGGCTGCCCAGACCAGGGTCCAGGTCCTCCACCGCGTCCCCGAGCAGCAGGCACCCGGTCGAGACCGGGTGCTCCCTGCAGCCCTCGCCCCTGCGGCAGAGGCACTCGCGCATGATTGCCACGTGCGACGCGCTCCGGATGAGCGGCTCCAGGACCGCCATCGGCAGCACCACGTGGGCGCCGGTTTCGAGGCGTGCATTCACCGGTATTACGTGGCCGGCCGTGGTCAGGGCTGAATCCCTGCGCGTGAAAATGCGCCAGCGCTCGAAGGGCCGTGTGAGCCTGCCCAGGAGCATAATTACACGGTAACGGAGGTTCCTGTATCCCATGACGACAACTCCCCTGTGGTACGAACGATCATTGTCGAGGGGCGAAAAGTCAACCAGTAATGAATACGCCCGCCTCCCGTCAAATGGTTGACCGGTGATGGTCGATTCCGTATACTGTAATAGTAAAATCCGGGAAACAGCAAATCTGAACGGCAGTCATGCAGGTCAATCGCCTGGCGGCCGACGGGGACCCAATGAAACCTTCATCCTCCAATTCGACGCGCACGACACGAAGGCTTGCATCCGCGACACTGTGCCTTCTGCCCGTCCTGCTCACCGCCTGCGCGGGAACGAAGCAGCGCGTCTACAAGCTCACCGACACCTACTCCTGCGGTCCGGACCGGAAGATCGAGACGCAGGACCGCATCGAGCGCGAGACCACCTACGCGGTGTACTTCAGGCTCAACCGGGCCGAGGAATGCATCCGGGTAAGCATGAGCTCGCAGAAGAGCGGCCAGGAAAACATTTTCCTGAAGGAAAAAGACCTCCCCATGTTCTTCATCGTCGAGAAGGCCATCGACGTGAGCAAGCTCGCCGTCCCTGGACAGAAGTACATGTTCTCCGAGCTGGGGCGGAACTACGACGTGAATTTCAAGCCCCGTCGCGACATGGAGATATGCTCCCAGGAGGATTCCCCCATCAAGAAGCTCGACGCCTCGGTGTACCGCATCAGGTTTTCGGCGCTCGGTCCCGAAACCTTCGAGCTGTTCACCTCGGTGTTCACGAACGCCGGGCAGGCGGTAATTTATGACGACCCGGACGCGGCGTTCAAATGAAGCACTACGAGTACCTTGAGTCGGAAGACAGCTACGAGATGGCGGAGGAATGGCTGCGGCGCAGGGACCTCGAGAAGGCGGAGTTCTATTTCAAGAGGGCCATCGAGCTCAATCCCAATTTCATCTGGTCCTACGTGTCGCTCGCGCGCATCTACGCACGGAGGAAAGATTTTTCCAGGGCGGTGCAGGTATTGAAGAAGGCGTCAAAGGCCGACCCGGAGTTCCACAGGCTCCACTACCTCATGGCGAAATACGCCTACAAGGCCGGCGACTATCCGCACGCGCTCAGGCACATCGACCACGCGATCGCACAAAGCGCGGAACCGTTGTATGTCAAATCCCGACAGGTGATTGAGGACGGATCCGGAAAGCGCGGTTGATTATCCCGGTTTTTCCTTGACGGAACGGGCAATGATTTATATATTTTCCGTAAGTTATGCCTGCATCACGTCACCTCACCTGTACAGTGCGACGATGAGCGCGGGACAACAACAGACAGTTTCAAAATCGCGAAGCACAAACATCAACCTACTGCGGAGGAGAAAATGAAAAAGCTGGTAGTGGTACTCGCGGTACTGGGAATTATATTCCTTGCTGCAGACGCATCGTTCGCGCGCGGAATCGGGATCAAGGGCGGATACGCGGTAATGGCGGATAATTACAAGGATCTGGATGTTGACGATACTCCCTATTTTGGCGTATATTTCGATGCGGGGAATTTCCTGTTCAACAACCTCAAGTTCAAACCGGGTCTTGACTACCTGACACTGAAGGGGCCCGGCCAGCAGGACGATGCCGATGTGTGGGGCATCCACCTCGACTGGTACTGGCACTTCCTTGGCCAGAGCGCGATCAGCCCGTTCCTGGGTTTTGGCGCCGCGCTGAATCTGTATGATTTCCAGAGCGACTATGAGGATTCCGACGCCGGACTCGAAGGGTTCGCGGGCGTAGAGTTTGCAATATCGGGTCCCTTCTCGCTTATGATCGAAGCCCGTTATGTAATGCACGACATAGCCACGAGAGAAGACAACATGTGGAAGCTCGGAGTGGGCATCCAGTACAATTTCTAGTCAACGCACCGCAAGGGCGCTTGATCAGCGCCTGTCGCCGGTAAAGCCGTCCCAGCGGGGCGGCTTTACTGTTGTTCGACTAGGCCTTCCTCTTCCTGTCGAAGTCCGACCGGCTGAAGAGCGATACCACGCCAACCCCCGTCGCCTCGATCGCCTCGCGCCCTCCCTCTTCGCGGTCGATCACGACCGCCGCCCTGATCACCTCCAGGCCCGACTCGCGCATGCGCTCGATGGCGGTGATCGTCGATCCGCCGGTGGTAATGACGTCGTCGATCACCACGACCTGCTTCACGCCCTCGAGCACGCCCTCGATCCATTTCTGCGTGCCGTGCTTCTTGGGCTCCTTGCGGACTATAAGCGGCTTGATTATCATCCCCTCGCGAAACGCCTCCAGGCTCGTCGCCAGGGCGATCGGGTCGGCGCCCAGGGTGAGCCCGCCGCACGCCTGGCAGCCCAGGTCGCGTATGGCCTGGAACATGAGCTTCCCGGTCAGGGTGCATCCCTCCGGGT
>CALMJO010000189.1 GCA_937864375.1 uncultured Spirochaetota bacterium | reverse complement strand
CAATGGAAAACTTCATGCGTGCTATTCTGCCGCGCCTTTCCCGCCCGTCAATGATTTACCCGGCGCCGGCGCGCGCATGAATAAAAAATGTTTGTGCAAATCGGCTTTTTAAGGCATTATTATTGGGAAGTGAACCACGATGGACACTGACGCTCTGCACGCTCGTATACTCGATTCCCTCCCCCTTCCCGTCTTTTGCTGTGACGGGCAGATGCTGATCACGTACATAAACCCCGCCTGCGAGGCGCACACCGGGACCAGCCTGGACGGGGCGCGCGGCAGGCGGTGGAGCGAGCTCTTTGACGGGTCCGCGGTCAGCCTGGCATCCATTCCCGGCGCGCCCGGCATGGTGGGCGTGGTCGCGGCCGGCGTGAACGCTTCCCCGCCGGCAGGGGGCCCGCGGGACGGTGAGGCGCGCAGGCTTGACATCCTTCACCGCATCATCACCGCGGCGAACACCGCCATGGACATGGACTCCCTGCTGGAAACGGCCCTCGGAACGACCCTCGAGCTCATGGAGTTCGACGGTGGAGGAATCCTGGTCGTCGATCCCGGCGGGGCCACGGCGAGCCTCCGGTGCTCCAGGGGACTCCCCGGGGAATTCGCCGCGCGCATGAAACAGGTGCCCGTGGGCGCCGAGCCGTATTCAACCGTATTTGTGCGAAAGAACGCGTTGTTTTCCGGGGAGTACCGGGGCAACGGGAAAGCCAGTCCCGCCCCCGGATGCGGAACGAGCTTTGCGGGCGCGAGCGTTCCCATCATATTCCGGGACGCGGTGATAGGCAGCCTCAACGTGATGAAGCGCGGGAGCCATCTTTTCACCGATTTCGAAAAGGAGATCCTCAAATCGACGGGCCGCGAGATGGGGGCCTTCATCTCCCGCATGCTCGCGGAGCAGGCCCTTGCCGAAAGCGAAAAGAAATTCCGCGAGCTCGCCGATGCGCTTCCCGAGGTGGTGTTCGAGGCGGACGCGCAGGGACGCATCATCTACGCGAACAGGCGCGCGTTTCAGCTCTTCGGCTACACCGGGGAGGAGCTCGCCGGCGGAATCAGGGTCTTCGATCTCATCATCCCCGGCGACCTGCCCCGGGTGATCGAGAACTGGAAGCGGCGCATGGAGGGCGAACCGGTCGGGCCCATAGAATACTCGATCCTCAGGAAAAGCGGGGAGGTCTTCCCCGGGCTCATCAACGTGGCCCCGGTGCTGCGCGACGGCGCCATCGTGGGGATGCGCGGCATTCTGATCGACATCTCGCGCCAGAAGGAGGCCGAGGAGGCGCTCAGGCGGAGCGAGGCGCGCTTCCGCGCGCTCACCGAAAGCTCCCCGGCGATGATCTACATTTACCAGGACGGGAGGATCCAGTATGCCAATCCCGCCATGATACGCACCTTCGGATACTCCATGGACGAGATCGGGGACAAGGACCTGCTCGAGCGCTCGCTGCACCCTGATTCGGTCGACTACGTGAAACAGCGCATGAAGGCGCGCGACGAGGGCGAGCCCGGCAGCGTGCGCTTCGAGATCAAGGTTATAACGAAGAGCGGCGAGGTGCGCGTGCTCGACCTTTCGGCGGGGATGATCGAGTACAACGGGCGCCCGGCCGCCATAGGCTCCGCGTTCGACATCACCGAGGCACGGAGGATGGAAGAAGAGCTCCTGAACATGCGCAAGCTCGAATCGCTTGGCGTCCTCGCGGGGGGAATCGCGCACGATTTCAACAACCTGCTCACCGCGATCATCGGGAACGTGAGCCTCGCCAGGATCACGCTGTCGCAGGACCATCCCGTGTACCGGAACCTGGTCGAAATGGAAAACGCGTCCCTGCGCGCGCGCGACCTCACCCACCAGCTGCTCACCTTCTCGAAGGGCGGCGCCCCCGTGAAGAAGACCGCCTCGATCGCGCGGCTACTGCGCGAAACGATCCAGTTCACGCTGAGCGGCTCGCACCTCATGCCGGAGTTCGCCATTGCGGACGACCTTTGGGACGCCAACATAGACCAGGGCCAGGTGAGCCAGGTGGTGAACAACATCGCCATGAACGCCGCGCAGGCGAGCCCGTCCGGCGTGAGCCTGGAAATCTCCGCCGCGAACGTGGTGCTGGACGCGCCCGACGAGCTCCCTCTCGATCCCGGGCGCTACGTGAAGATTTCGTTCACCGACCACGGCGCGGGCATCCCGGCCGACGTGCTGTCCAGGGTGTTCGATCCCTATTTCACCACGAAATCGAAGGGTAACGGCCTGGGGCTCACCACCTCGTATTCCATCATCAGGAAGCACGGCGGTCACATTACCGCGAGCTCGCAGCCCGGCCGGGGGAGCTGCTTCACCGTCTACCTGCCCGCGTCCTCCGGAAACGCGGAGGCGGTTCGGGGCGCCGTGGAGCCCCTTGCCAGGACCCGGGGATCCATTCTCCTCATGGACGACGACGACGCGGTGCTCCAGGTCGCGAAGAGCATGCTCGAATACCTGGGCTACGAGACCGCCTGCGTGCACGGCGGCGAGGAGGCCATCGAGTCTTACGCGCGCCGGCTGGAATCCGGCGCCCCGTTCGACGCCGTGATCATGGACCTCACCATCCGCGGCGGGATGGGCGCCGTCGAGGCCGTGAAGGCGCTCAGGAAGATCGACCCGGGTGTGAAGGCGCTGGTCTCCAGCGGTTACAGCCTTGACCCCATACTCGTCGAGCACGGGCGCCACGGGTTCGCGGGGACCGTCGGCAAACCGTACGACGTGAACCGGATCGCCAAGACCCTCCGCGAGACCATCAAGTCGCGTTAGGCGACAGCATGCTCAACGCCGGCGCTTTTCACGCGCATGGCGCGCGAAATCGGCGAAGGCCCCGTGCGAGGAGTAGCGGTAGGAATACCCGGTCGCGCGCGCGAGCTTTTCGCCCGACACCGCCCAGGGGTGGAGCACCATGGGAAGCGCGCTCGAGGGGAACTCGGTGAGGAAGGACAGGCGCAGCCTCCAGGCGACGGCGTTGAGCGCGGCCATGAGCCCGGTTGGCATTCCCAGTATCGTCGTTCCGAGCATGCGCGCCATCTCGCGGAACGTCACCTCTCCCACCGCCCCCACGCTGAAGGCCCCATGAAGCCTTTTTACCAGCATGAGCATCATGATCTCGATGAGGTCGTCCTCGTGCACGTACTGCAGGGCGCGCGCCGCGCGCGGTAGCATGACCAGCCTCTTCTGCAGATGGCGCGCGAGCGGGTTCGCGAATCCCGGCCCCACCACGAAGCAGGGCCTGAGCACCGTGATAAGCGTGCCGCCCCGTGAGGCGTCCAGCCCGGCGATCATCTGCTCGATCATGCGCTTGGTCCGGCTGTAGGTGAATCCGTCGTTTCCGCGCAGCGCGCTCTCCTCCGTGAGGGGAACGTCGTTGTCGGGATGAAAGCCGTATGCCGTCGCCGAGCTCGTGTAGAGGACGTGCCCGGCTCGCGCGCGAAACGCCGCCTCGAACACGTTCCTCGTGCCGTTCACGTTGATGTCCTCCATCAGGGCGATGTTGTGAATGGGCGGCAGGACGAAGGCCGTGTGCACCACGGTGTCGATCCGGTTCTCGCCAAAGATATCGTCCAGTCCCTCGCGCACGTCGCGCCGGTAAAACCGGAACCGCGTATCGCGAAGAGAGCTCTCCGCGACGTCCAGCCCGGCGACGAGCTCCACTTCCCGGGCCGCGAGGAGCCTTCCGACCATCCGCGCGCCAATGTACCCCGATGAGCCGGTGACGAGCACGCGCTTCATCAGTTCCCTCTCTTCAAGAGCACATAGTACGACATCCACGCCACCAGGCGGCGCGGGAGCACCCTCTGCACCACCATGTGCAGGATGAAGCTCCTCGCGTCGGTCAGGTAGACCACCCTGCCCCGCCTGAACGCGCGCACGGCCCTGCGCGCGACGATCTCCGGCGTGGAGAGCCCGCTCACCGCGTACCACCAGAGTTTGCGCGGGAAGTCCCGGCCCTTTAAAAGCGGCGTATCCGTATAAGGAGGGTTGAGCGTCATGATCGACACGCCGGTCCCCCTGAGCTCCTCGCGCACCGCCTCCGAAAGGTTCTGGACGAACGCCTTCGTGGCGCCGTACACCGCATGGTGCGCCGTGGGCTGGAACGCGGAGATCGAGGACACGTTGAGCACGGCGCCTCCCCCGGCCTTCACGAAATCTTCTATAAAGAGGCGCATGAGCGTGAAGTAGGCGATCGTGTTCACGCGGATGAGCTGCATCTGCCGCTCGAGCGGCAGCTCGTGGAAGCTGCCGTAGGCCATGAGGCCGGCGTTGTTCACGAGCACGTCGATCCTGCCGGCGGCCTTCCTGGCCGCTGCATGGAACCGCCGGGGACCGGGCTCCGTGGCGAGGTCCGCCGGTACGGCCGCCACCCGCACGCCGAATTTTTCCCGGAGGTGCGCGGCATGCGCATCAAGCGCTCGCTTCTCCGCCGGCAGGCATCCCAGCACCAGGTGCGCGCCCTCCCGGGCGAACTCCACAGACAGCGCCTTCCCGATTCCCGACGAGGCCCCGGTGATCACGACGGTCTTGCCCTGCAGCTCGATTTTTTTCATGGATGCCTGTCTCCATATTCATGGCGCGGATGCGTATCCGCGCTTTCTTTAAAGGCGTGGGGGGCCGAATCACATGTACGCCGTTCCGCACGCCTGTGTGATCACGATGAAGGCGCGAAAACGCTTTCGCGCCTTCATGCGTACGCGTGCGCGTTCACGCGCACGTCACGCCTTCCCGAGAATGTGGATGCACATCGCCGCCTCCTCGACGCCGATGTTGCCGCCGCCGTTTTCGGCGAGCCCCATGCGCGCGCCCTGGACCTGGCGCGCGCCGGCCTCCCCGCGCAGCTGCGTCACGATCTCGTGGATCTGCGCGAGGCCCGACGCGCCTATGGGG
>CALMJO010000188.1 GCA_937864375.1 uncultured Spirochaetota bacterium | reverse complement strand
CTCATCGCCTCCATGGTGAAGATCGCGTTCCACTTCCATTTGAAAGACGCGGACGATCCCGCGGCGCTCCTGGAAAACATCAACGGCGTGCTCAGGGGAAAATTCAGCAGGCAGTTTCTCACCGCGTGCTACGCGCTCATCGACCTGAACGCGCGCACGATCGCGACGGCGAACGCCGGGCACCTTCCGCTGGTGGTCTGGAGGCGCGCCGGCAACAGCATACTGCAGCTCAACCCGCGCGGCAGGCTCATCGGCTATTTCGCCGATACCCGCTGCGAGACGGAGCGCGCGCCGCTGGAGCCTGGGGACCGCGTGATATTCTTCACGGACGGCATCATGGAATCGCGGAGCCCCGACGGCGTGATGTTCGACGAGCGCTTCTTCGAGGCGATCAGCGAGGGAGGGAATCTCACGGCCTCCGCGTTCATAGACGATCTCATGCGCCGGCTCACGGATTGGCACGGGAGCGACGACTACGAGGACGACATCACCATCGTGGTGATTGACGTGCTGTAGGCAAAGCAGTCATTCACGGCCAGGTTCCGACGGCGGCATGACGGTGCCGGGTGACGCGATAATCGGCACCCCCGCTTTTGTGAAAAAAAATTCCACGGTTACACTCCGTTACATTCCCGAAATATTCGCCACACAATCCCACCCCTTCTTTAGCCTGTTGCCATTAATCATTTATTGAAAGGGGAAAGGACCATGCTCAGGAAATATTCGTCAGTCGTTCTCGTGGTCTCGTTTGTCGCGCTCGCGTCGTCGGGAATTCCCATGCTCGCGACGCATGGATCCGCGTCGCAGCACCTGCTGCACCCGGTGCACATCGTGTTCGGCGTCGTCATGACAGTCGCGGGCCCGGTGCACGCCGCGTTCAACATGCGGCCGCTCCTGTCGTACCTGAAAAAGCGGCCCATGAGGATCGCCTTTGCGGTCTCGTCGGCGATCATGCTGCTGCTGTTCGCTGTGGGCATGGGCGCGCATGACTGAGGCGGGTTAAACACCGCAGAAGGATACCGGCCACGAGGAGGAATCGGAATGAAAAAAAACGGCGCGATCAACGAATGGCACGGCATGAGGGCGCGCGTTGGCGGGCGCTTCCTGAACAGCGGGCTCCGGCGGCTCGCAGAACGGCTCGTCATGGGGGACGCGCGTGACGTCCTCGACGAAAAGCTCCTGGCGCGTCTTCGGGGAGACGAGCAGGTCCTGGATGCGGGCGCGGGAAGCGGCTACTACAGCCTGAGGATCGCCGGCAGGCTTCCCCTGGGCAGGGTGCACTGCCTGGACTCGTCCGGCGACATGCTGGCGTTGCTTATAAAAAAGGCGTCTCGGCTCGGCCTCGCCGGGCGCATCGTCCGCATAGAGTCCGATGCAGCGCGCTCGGGGCTCCCGGACTCCTCGATGGACGCGTCCGTGTCGTTCGGCCTCATGCACGAACTTCCCGACCCGGAGCCGGTTCTGGACGAGTTGCTCCGGGTCCTCAAGCCGGGCGGCCTTATCCTCGTGGGCGATTTTTCCAGGGAATTCGCGCACCGGCATCCGGGCGCGCACGGAGGGTATGACCCGGATCAATTCCGTGCGCTCCTCGCCCGAAAGGGCGTGAAGGACCTGGAGGTAACACGCATGAAAAAATGGGTGTGCGCGTGGGGCACGCGCTGAGCGCGCCTCTTTCTCAGGAGTCGATCCGCGCCCCGCGCTCCGTGAGGAGCTCCCTGAGCACCGAGCGGTGGCAGCGCTCATCGCCGCGCGGAATTTCCTGCGAAACGCGCTCCACGATTTTTCGTCGGTCGACCCCTGCGCCTCCTTCACAAGCTCCGGGGCGGGAGAAAGCTCCGGGAGCCACACATCGTAGAAATCCCTCTTCGCGAAGTCCTTTTTGGGGACGCCGCGCGGCGGCCGGCGCACGGTTCCCAGGCGAAGTCCCTCCCCGGGGCGGCGCGGCGTTCCGAGTTGAAGGATGCGGATTGGCATGGTGATACCTCACGCGAAGAATGAAATCGTCCTGAGAGGTATACTGGATCAATAGTGCGTGTACGCATTAATAATAAATACGCCGTTTCGAATTCCGGCCGTGCTGCTCGAATCCCGGTGGAACCATGCGTTTTGGGAACGGCGGTATCATGGTTATTCCGGATTTCACGGTGAATCCGTGTGCCCATTGCAATTCCCGGCAAGTAAACCCGCATTCGGATCTCCGACCGACGGCACGGACGGTCCCGTCATTCCTCGGTTTCAAGTATGATATTCCGCACCCTCTCCGCGTCCGCAGGATAGTACCGAGCCCCCCGCCAGTAACAGAGGCCCGAGAGAATGCCGCCCGAAGCCATGAGCATCGTCGCCCATTGCAGTCCCTCGGCACCGCCGCCCATCGCGTCCGACAGGATCCCCACGAGCACGGGCGCCCATCCGCCGCCCAGGACATACATGCAGAACATGGCGAGCCCCCAGGACATACCCTTGAGCCCGGGATGCACCACGTCCTGCGTTACGGCGCCGAGCGCGGGCATGCCCAGGACGCTCCCGATTCCATAGAGGATGCCGACTGAATAGAACAGTGCGGCCGGCGCACCCGTCATGAGGGTGAGTACCATGAAAACCATGGCGAAGGCAGCCCCGACGTCGGCGATTATGGGGAGCAGCATCCTTCCGCGTGGATTTCGCTTCTGCCATGAGTCCGCCAGGATCCCGCCGAGCAGCGCTCCCACAATTGCGCACATCGCGATGAGCCCCATCATCATTCCCGCCCGTGCCTCGCTCACCTGGAGCGACCGCATCAGGAGCGCGGGCATCCAGGCGAGGATGGTGAAGGCGTAGACGTTGTGCATGCCGTAGCCCACCAGAGCCCATTTGAGGGACGGCGTCTTCAGCAGTTCCAGGGCTCCGTCGAGGAAGCCCTTAAGGGTGCCGGATTCGCCTCCGACGGAAACGGTCTTGTAGTCCCTGAGAAAAAACGCGGTGATGCCCAGCAGGACCCCGGGGATCGCGAACACGAAGAAGGGAGTCCGCCACCCGCCGTAATTCGTGGAAATGTATCCGCCCAGCATCACGCCCAGCGCGGCGCCGAGGGGGATGGGAATGTTGAACACGCCCAGCGCCCTTCCCCGCGACTCCCTGGGATAGGCCGCGGTGATCATTGCCGTTCCGCCCGCGGAAAAGCCCGCTTCGCCCACGGCCACGAGGAACCGGGACGCAAGCACCGAGATAAAATCCCGGCCCAGCCCGGTGACGTAGGTAAAAGCGCTCCACACGATGGCCATGATCGCGATGGACTTCCGGCGGCTCCACCGGTCAATAAAGTACGAGATGGGAAGTGCGAGGAGCGCCATGCTGATGAAAAATGCCGTCTGGAGCATGCCCGCCTGCGTGTCCGAAAATCCGAGTTCCAGCTTCATGGGCTCAAGCACGGCCGAAAGGACCTGCCGGTCCATGTAGTTGACCATGTAGAGCAGCGAGCACACGATGAGGATCGCGCGTGCGTGCCGGCCTCCGGTGTCGAACTTCTTTGAATTTCCGCTTTGCTGTTCCATTATTACGCCTCCTTGTATTTTTTGGTGAAGCCGAGCGGCCCTTCCTGTGCGGGGTTCTTCCCCCGCCTCAGGCGCGCTTCTTCGTGAACTCGGGCTTGAGGAATTCCGGGTCCTTCCAGTCGTAGAAGCCCGTGCCGGTCTTAAGTCCGAGCTCGCCGCGCGCGGTCTTTTCCTTGAGCATGTCCGGTGGCCTGTCGCGGGGGTCGCCGCTGTCATGGTAGTACTGCATCTCTATGTCGTACACCACATCGAGCCCCACGTAGTCCATCATGGCGAAGGGCCCCGTGATCATGCCCGACCAAATCATCCATGCGCGGTCAAGGTCCTTGAAGTCCGCGTGGCCGCCGGCCCAGGAGGCCAGGCACTCGCGCTTCACCGCGTGCCACACCCGGTTGAAGACGAAGCCCATGCATTCCTTTTTCACCATCAGCGCGACGCAGCCGATGCGGTCGATCCAGTCCCGTGCGCGCTGGACGGCCTCCGGGCTGGTGCGCGTGCCTGCCTGGATGTCGGCGAAATTGTTCTTCGATACGGGCCCGTAGAAGTGGATGTTCAGGACCCGTTCCGGGTGTGCGAGGGAGCCTTCCAGCCTGGAGACGGGGATCGAGGAGCTGTTGGTGGCGAGCAGCGCGCCGGGCGGTAGAAGGCCGTCGAGCTCGGCGAACACCTTTTTTTTGAGATCAAGGTTTTCCGGGACAGACTCGATGACGAGCTCCGCGCCGCCCACTGATTTTCGTAGATCGGTGTCGATGCTTATGCGCCCCAGCGTTTCCGCCGCTCCGTCCTTCAGCATCCCGAAATACTCGTACTCGCCCACGAGCCGCTTCACGTCGTCCCCCGCCTTCGAGACGGCCGCGGGCGTGATGTCGTACATGCGGACGGTCGTGCCGTGGACGGCGGCGCGGGCCGCGATCTGTGTTCCCAGGAATCCGGCGCCGATGATCGCGATCGTTTCGATTTGCTTCATGTCGGTTCTCCATGACCAAGAATGTCCAAGCCTTGTTAGCTTTTAGCGTATGTGTAGCTGTATGGAAGCCTCTTCGATCAGGGAGAGCAGGGGGTGCTGAATGTTGATCAGGCGCCGGTCGTGTGAATTATGCAAGAGCGTACACCGGAACGGGGGAAAAGTCAAGCGATAATCGTGGATGCGGGACCTCAGCCGTGCCTGTACCTTGCCTTCGGGGGCTCCCGGGAAAATCTCCCGAGCACATCGCTGAGTCTGCCTAGAAATTCCTTCCCGGCCTCGTCCGCCGCAATGCGCAGCAGCCAGGACTCGATGCGCGTCTCGTCGTAGGTGAAGCCGGATATGTTGATGCCGTGGACCTCCAGCGTGTCGGGGGCGGGCATGTGCTCGAAATCGACGGTGCCGCGCAGGTCACGGATCCGCGCGCATCCCTCGGAGGTGTCCACCTGGCTGCCGCTCAGGCCCCAGAAGAACCAGTCCTGCGTGAGCACCAGGTCCGTGTACCGCTCGAGCGTTCCCCAGGGCCAGCTGGAAAAACCGGTCGTCGTTTCGTAGCAGTGCATGCTCATGCGTTCCATGTCGCCCAGCTTTTTGCCGACGATGAAGTCGCGCATCGCCTGCCGGAACTCGCTCTGCAGATCGTCAAACGGGCAGCGCCTGGTGCTGTGCGTGAATTTTGATTTTTTCATGATGATGCCGCCGGAGGCCTTTTGGATTAATGTAACGAGTTTATTGTCCGGGTTCAAATGACGTTCCTGAAATATTCTTGTGCAAAAGAGCGGAATAAGGTATTCGATGAGGTAGTGAGCGGCTATGGGAAAGACAATCGACGCATCCTATTATGAAGAGAACGATCTTTCGGAGATGATGCTTGCCGGGAGCGGCAGGAAGCGGGTCCCCAGGGAAACAACAAAGCGCATCACGCTGGACATCACTGCGAAGGCGTTCGAGCAGGCCTGTGATCTTGACAGGTTCATGGGGATTGGCTACAAGAACGTGCTTAAAACGGCGATGGTGCTGGGGCTCAGGGATTTGAGGGAGATCGTGGAGAAGGGGAAGAAAGTCTCCTCTAAATGACAAGCGTGGCTCGTTACCTTCAACTCGTTCAGGAAATATTCGCGCACACTGGAAAAGCCAGCGAAGTCAGATTTTATCTCTGTTCGATTTGGAATACTCCTTCAAGTCAAGGTTTGAAATGTACCTAGGGTTGCCCTTATGTGTATTTATCCAGAAGATTCTGAAGCAGTTCGCTTTTCATTATGTTCTTTCTTCTCCGATAGACGCAGTTCAACATTTATTGATGGTTAATACGAATTGCAGGTGATAAATGATGAACAATTTCAGTTAATGCGAAGATATTTTGCTTTAATTTGAGCGGATTGTCGGGTATTTTTATCTGTTAATGCGAATTTCGGATATTTACAGTTATATGAAACGGCGTGCCCTGACTTTTAACGGCAAGCCGCACGTCCTGT
>CALMJO010000187.1 GCA_937864375.1 uncultured Spirochaetota bacterium | reverse complement strand
CGACAGGTCCGCGAGATCAAGCGGGGTTGACGCGAGCAGAATGTTGATCACCTTCCCGTCCTTCCTTCGCCACCGCGTCTGCACCGAGCCCGTTCCCTTGAGCGCTATCTGCCGGTATTTTTCGCTTCCCACGAAGTCAAAATCTTCCTGCGCGGGATAGAGCATGCGGGCGTTTTCACCGATCAGCTCTTCCCGGTTATAGCCGGTCATCTCGCAGATTCGCGGATTCACGTCCATGAGGACGCGGTTCTTCACCAGGCCTATTCCCGTGGGCGCCACCCGGAATATTCCCCGCATCGCTTCCTCGCTCTTCGTGAGCGCCGCGAAGGCGGCCTCCTTCTCCCTGGTCGCCTTCCTGCTCTCCGTGACGTCGACGTGCTGGATGATCGCGTTCACCGTTCTTCCGGATGCGTCGATGACGGGAGAAATGGTCACCTCCAGGATGACGTCCACGAACTCCGAAAGCGCAAGATGCCTGAGCCTTGAGCTGTCGTAGCTCAAGGCGAATTGCGCCGCTTTTCCCTTTGTAAAGACCTCCTCGACGAGGGGGAGGAGCCCCTGCTCCTTCACGATGTCGTCTTGAAGAATGTTGTACTTCCCCACGACATTCTCGTCGGTGATGTGGAGCAGATCCCGGCACGCCTGGTTCATCCTGATCATGGTGCCCCTGTCGTCGGAGATCCACATTGAAAGGGGGCTGTGTTCGATGATGCTGTCCTGGAACGCCTCGGACTTCCTGAGCGCGAGCTCCGCGAGCCTGCGCTCGGTGATGTCGCGGTTCGACGCGCGTATCCCCAGGAACTCGCCCTTTGCCGAAACGATCCGCTGGCATACATGCGCGATCCAGCGCTCGGCGCCGTCGCGGCGGATTATACGGAAATCGATCTTGAGGGCGGCATCTTCAGCTGAACGGGCGATTGCCCTCGCATTATGGGCGGCCACCACCTCACGGTCCTCGGGAATCACAATGTCCCGGATGAGACCCGGATTGCCGATAAACTCGGAAGATGAATACCCAGTAATACGCTCGCAGGAGGGCGATATGTATTGAAGGGTCCCGTCCGGAGCGATCCAGTATTCCCAGTCGTAGGTGTAATCGGCCACCGTCCGAAAGCGCCGCTCGCTCTCCATGATGGCCACCTGGGAGCGGACGAGGTCCTCATTGACCGACTGCAGCGCCTCGCGATGGCGCTCCAAATCGCGCCGCGCCTCATGGAGCCTGAACGCCATTTTCATCGCGGCAACGAGAACCGTCTCGCCGGAATTCTTAACGATGTAGCCGTAGTTGGTGATCTGCTCGGTCTTTTCGACGACAGCGCGCTCGGTATGGCTCGACAGGAACACGAGCGGTATGTCGCGCCGGGAGAGGATGATGCGCGCGGCCTCGGTGCCGTCCATGCCGGGTCCCAGGTTGATGTCCATCAGCACCAGGTCCACCCCGGTCCCGCGCTCGATCAGCTCGACGGCTTTCTCCCCGGTGGAGGCCGTGATCACCTGGAACCCGTAATCGCGCAGGACCGCCGCCTCCTCCATGGCGAGGATGGCTTCATCTTCAACGAGGAGGACGATTTTCTGGTCCCTGCCGGACATATGCGATTTTCCCCCGGCGCGCACGCCAGAATCCAATGATAGTCGCGGATTGGAAAAAGAGCAAGAGAATTCAGCGCGGGCCCGCCGGCCTACCTGGTGACGCCCAGCTCCTCGAGGCCCCTGTGGACGATCTCCTTCCTGAACCGCGCGTCGCCGGGACCGGTGATCTCCAGGTTGCAGGCGAAGATCCACGTGTCGTCCGGGGTCTCCGCGTAGCCCGCGTACCAGCCCACCGGGGGACGCGCGTCCGGCGCGAGTCCGGTCTTGGCGTAGATTGAGCATGCGCCGGCCTTTTCCACGAACATCGCTTCCTTCAATGCGGCGTAATGCTTCCGGTCGAACGGAAATTTCTCCGCCACGATGCCCTTCAGGAATTCAACCTGCCCGCGCGCGGATAACCGGAGCGCGCCGTTCAGCCAGAACCCGTCCGCCTCTCCGCCGGCGTCGGCATTTCCATAACGCATGAGGGCGAGGTAGCGGTCGTACTTCTCCCGGCCCACCCTGCGCGCCAGCTCCCGGTAGAACCACACGCAGCTCGAGCGGAACGCGGTGGCGAGCGTCTGGTCGCGGTTCCACTCGGCCCTCCCCCGGTCGACGCCGTCCCAGCGGATGACCTCGCTCGCGTCGCGCAGGGCGCCCTCCTGGAGCGCGATGAGCGTGTTGGGTATCTTGAAGGTGGACGCGGGCAGGAATTCCTCGCGGGAGCGGGCCTCGTTGTACACGTGCTCCTTCCCGGTCTTCATTGAAACGACGACCAGCGTCGCCCTGAGCGCGTTGTCCTGGAAATATTTTTCCATGAACCCGGACCGGCCGCAGGATGCGGCAAACACGGCGGTCAGGACGAGCATCCATGTCTTTTTCATTTCATTCTCCCGGCAGGTTCAGAACTGCAGCGCCTCGGTATCCGAGAAAAAGCAGCTTTGCCGTATTCTGAGCAGGGTGTCGCGGTACAGCGGATTCGCGAGGATTTCGTAGGCGAGGAGCTTTTCGGTGTCCGACGCGAACACGCCCGAATCCCTGTAATGGTCCAGCGAAAGCCTGGACGACCCGGTACGTTCGAGGATGGAGACGAGGAGCGCCAGCCTCGCGAGGATATCGTGGCATTCCGGCCCTCCCCACCCTTCCTCCCGCTTTTTGTACGAGCGGACGAGGCGGTTGATCTCGCGCATCCGGGTTATCTCCGTTGAGAAACGCCCGTTGTAGCATTCGACGGTCGTCTCGTCGGCATACACCGGCATGACCGACATGATGAAATCGAACAGGAAAGCGTTCCGGTAGATGATCTCGTGGACCGTGGCGTCGGGAAGCGCCGCGAAGGCCCTGATTATCCTGTCCACGCGCCCCGTGTCCCCGAAATAAATGTCGATGTATTTCGTTTCCATCTTGGTGAGGATGAAAAGGACGAAGAGGTAGTCGCGGGATATGTGTTCCGAGTCCGTGATGAGCGCAAGGAGCCGTTCCTGGGAGAGGAAGTACAGAAGGTCGTCCATGACCCGGTCCGGGTTCCCCTGCTTCTCGAGCGCATACCCGAACGAGTACATCACCAGGTACTCGATGATGGCAACCGGGATTTCGCCGTCGTTCAGAAGCTTCTGCACAAGGATGTCGTCCCGGAAGAGCAGGATGTAATAGAGGAACTCCTCGAACTGCCGCTTGCGGTTGCTCGTGATCAGGTACTGGGTGTAATCCGCGAACTCGGCCGGGGTCGCCGTCGCGAAGACCTTTCTCACTTCCAAGAGGGGCGGCATGGAAGAAGATTCAAGAACGCGTTCCAGCCCGAAAAATGCTCCATTCATGGGACATACTCCGCGATTTTTCCCTATAGCGGGAATATACCAGCCTGCATTACAATTGTCGAGAAAATTTTTTCGCTCATTCCTGCGGGCGCGGCCGCACCAGTATGAAGAATCCGGGGGGCAAAGCTCCTTAGTACGCCCGTGAGCCTCAGCCCCTCCCCGGGAGCACGAGCTTGAGCGCGAGCACGACGAAGACGGCGCCCGCGGCCATGTTCAGGATTCTCTCGCCGCGGCCCGAGCGGTTGATCCACCGGCCCGCCGTGCCCGCGACGAGGCCCAGGAACCCGAACACGACGAGCGTGTCGGCGATGAACACGAGTCCCAGGGCGACCAGCTGGAGAGTGACATGGCCCTCTTCGGGGCTCGTGAACTGCGGAAGGAAGGCGAGGAAAAAAATTGACACCTTGGGATTGGTCACGTTCATGATGACGCCGCGCCGGTAGAGCTGCCATGAGGAGAGGCGCGCCTGGCCGTTCGTGCCCACACCTCCCGCGGTTGCCCTGAATGACTTGTACGCGAGGAAGGCGAGATAACACGCACCCGCATACCTGAGCGCGTTGAACGCCGGCGCCGATGCGCTGAACACCGCGGCGACGCCGAGCGCGACCACGGCCGTGTGCGCGACGAGCCCCGTACACATTCCCAGCGTGACCATCAGGCCAGCCCTCCGGCCATGGACCATCGACTGGGCGATCACGAAGATGTTGTCCGGCCCCGGCGCGAAGGCGAGGAGCGTGGAGGCGGCGACGAACATGGCGAGCGAGTCTGCGTGGATCATGAGCTCCTCAACGGAATGGTTTCAATGCGGAGGCGGTGATCACCCCTTTAAAATGGCCTCTATGAGCGGTCGCGTGTCGAAGTACACCTCGTTGCGGACGATCCTGTCTCCGGCCATCTCCACGATGTCGAGTCCGTATTCCTCGATCACGGCATTTCTCACCGGGATTTGCGCCTTCCACTTGAGGGTGAAGCCGTTCTCCGTGGGGAATACTTCCTCACGCGTCCATACCCACGAGGGATTGTTTTTCAGGAGTTTCGTGAAATAAGGAAGAATCCGGGCGTGCCCAATGAGCCCCTGTTTCACCGTGGGATCGAGGTAGCGGGCGCCCTCGTCATAAAACCGGATGAGTCCTTCCGGGTCGTTGCCGGTCCACGCGGGAAGCCAGCGGTTGCAGAATCGTTCGGCGTCCGATTTGTTCATGTGCGCACCCCCTGCCTTATTGTGCGGCGTCTCCCGGCACGGCACCGATTATTTCTAGCTGCATATGCCGCACCCGTGATATAATCAATTATTATTTTACTAAAGCGCGCTTTCAACTCAGGGGCGGCTTGCCGGGAGGATATGCCGATGGACATTATGACTCGTATCAACACGCTGGGCGGGGCGAAGGCGGCGCTCATAGGCGCCGCAGCGCTCCTGGCGATGGGATGCTGCATCGGTTTTTTCATCGACTGGACCAACTGGCAGCGGGGATTCGGAGTCACGCTTCTCGCGGTGGGAGGGCTGGCTGCCATCGCCCTCTGGCTGGAGGGGCACCGGCGTTTGGCGCTCTTCATCGTCTTTTCGTGGCTCCTGGGCGTCATCGCGGCGCCGGGCCTCATCCGGAGCGCCGACATCCTGGCGCGCCCCGTCTCCCGCAACGTGAGCCCGCACGAGCTGGCGCGCGGATTCACCGGGATCGCCTACCTCGAGAACACGAAGGTCGCCACCGACCTCAAGTTCAGCTTTTCCGACCAGCATACCTGGCATACCTATTCGCAGAAGAGAAAATCGGTGATCTACTCGAACGACTACCGCATCGCGCCGCTGGTGGGCCGCGACTGGCAGAAGGACCGGCCGGTCACCGCGTGGGCGAGCTTCGTGGTGCAGGACAAGCTCGCTCCCTCGCGCATGCGCTACATGGTCGACTGGAGCGAGCCGTTCAACGCCGCGGTGGTGCACGCGGTTGATCGCGACGTGCTTGACGAGATGGTGGCGCCGGCCGGTGACAGGCACGGGATAAAGTCCGTGAAGGAGCCGCTCATCGTCTTCCTCGCGTACAATCCCGTGGAAGAGGCGCGGATGCGCTTCGCGGTATACGGCGGGCTTGGCGTCCTCGTGCTCGCGGCCTGGGCGATCTTCTGCGTCTTTGGAAAGAGCCCGGGGCCGGAGAAGAAGGAAGGGTAAACCCCCCGCCCTGCCGGGCCGCCCCCTTTGGTAAAGGGGGCTCCAGGTTCGGAGCGGGTTGCCGGGAAGTAATATTGAAAGCCAATCAAGCTTGATTCACGCTACCCCCTTTACCAAAGGGGGCCAGGGGGATTCCAAGCACCCCTCTACAAGAAGCGTCCCTGGATTCCCTGATGCAGATCGGCCCCCTAAACCGAACCATCCTCGAGCAGGTCGCACGCGTCACTGACGTACCTCTCGCATTTCACCTGGAAGAGATTGAGCTCGCGCGCGCGGGCAAGTCCCTCCTCGCTGCCCAGGTCGACGCCCACGAGCTCCCGGCAGCCGATGGTCCCGTGCAGCGCGGTAAAGCTGTCGAGGAAAGCGCGCACCGCCGCGTAGCATTCCCGCTTGGACCCTGCGACATCATCCTCGTCG
>CALMJO010000186.1 GCA_937864375.1 uncultured Spirochaetota bacterium | reverse complement strand
ATGATGCCGGTGGGCGTCACGAAGCTTTCGGTGCCCTCGAGCCCGTAGGCGGAGATGATGCGGTTGATGACCTGTTCCACGCGGTGTATCTCCGCGCCGTTTTCCAGGAGGAGCTTGCCCGCCTCGGTGGCGAGGAACACGATCCTGTGTGCGTCAAGGACCGGGCGCTCGTGGTCGGGCGGGGATGGAACGGGGCGCGGCGGGCGTGTGCGCTTTTTCATTGCAGGCTCCGCTGACAGCGTGGCCATCGGCGCATGGAATTATCAAGCAGATATTTCCGGGGCCGATGGTCCCCGCTCGCATCATCGGCCCCCCGCCCTCACTTTTCTGGGCAGGCCCTTCGACTGCGCTCAGGACAAGCCCTTCGACTCCGCAGGGGGTGATCGCTGATGACAGGGAATACTTTCTATTGGCGCTTTTCATTCCACGGTCATGGTGAGCGGAGTCGAACCATGATTAGAAGGAAGCAGCCTGGAATTCAAGGTCACCCTTCGACTCCGCTCAGGGTGACCAGCTTTGACGCAGGCAAATTGCCATGCGCGGTGTCTAACCTCCGTCATGGTGAGACCCTCGGCTGCGCTCGGGATGAACTCCGTCGAGCCATGATTCACCGGTCATGGGCTTCATTTAATGGTCGTCCTACGACTGTGAGAAGGACGCCCCTTCTACTCCACTAAACGATTCCTCGAACCACCCGGGAAGACGGGAGTATTATTGGTCTGAAGCCGCGGGACGAGCTAAACTGATTGACAGGATGCACGGATACGGACAATCATAAACAGGCACCCCGAAACCACGCGGAGCCGGAGGCGTGAATGCACAGGTACCTTGAGAGCCTGCGGGCACAGCACCCCGAGAAGTTCGCCCCCGAGCGGGAGATATTCAACGCCATCCGCAGGGGAAGCTCCATTTTCATAGGCTCCTCCTGCGCGGAGCCCCAGTACCTGCTCAAGTCCCTCGTCAGCCACGTCGAGAATTCCTCCGCCGAAATTTTTGGCGCGGAGATGATACATGTCTGGACCCTGGGCGTGGCGCCCTACGCGGACAAGCGCTACGAGCATAATTTCCGCCACAAGTCCTTTTTCATAAGCGACAGCTCGCGCAGCACCATTCGCAGCGGCCTGGGCGATTACACGCCCGTGTTCCTCTCCGAGGTTCCGGGGCTCTTCCAGCGCGGCGTGATCACCATCGACGTGGCGCTCATCCAGGTCTCGCTTCCCTACACGGAAAACTGGGTGAGCCTGGGCGTGAGCGTGGACATCGTGAAGACCGCGGTCGAAAACGCCAGGCTCGTGATCGCGCAGGTCAACTCACGCGTGCCCTGCGTCTACGGAGATTCGATGATCCACGTCGACAGGCTCGACTACATCGTTCCCCACGACGAGGAGCTGTTGACGTACGACCCGGGGGAATCGGACGAGATCGCGGGGAGGATCGGCGGCTACATCGCGCGCATCGTGCAGGACGGCGACACCATCCAGGTGGGATACGGGAGCATGCCCAACGCGATCCTTTCGAGCCTCCGCGAAAAACGCGACCTGGGCGTGCACACGGAGCTCCTCACCGACGGCGTGATCGACCTCATGAAGCGCGGCGTGGTCACCAACGCGAAAAAGCAGAACGACCGGGGGCGGACCGTGGCTGCCTTCTGCATGGGCTCAAAGGAGACGTACGACTTCCTGCACGAGAACCCGGCGTTCGCCTTCATGCCCATCGATTACACCAACAATCCGTTCGTGATCGCCTCCCAGAGAAACATGACCGCCATCAACACCGCGCTCCAGATCGACCTCACCGGGCAGTCCAGCGCCGAGTCCATAGGCTTCCTCAATTACAGCGGCGTGGGGGGGCAGGCCGACTTCATGCGGGGGGCGGCGCTCTCGCCCCACGGC
>CALMJO010000185.1 GCA_937864375.1 uncultured Spirochaetota bacterium | reverse complement strand
TAGCCGGCTTTAGCCGGACACGAAGCCACCGCCTTCAGGCGGTGCGTGGTTCACTCTTCGGGATATACTGGCGGATGCGCCCGTTGATATGTTCATTCAGCCCCCGTTGCCATGCGCAATAAGGGTCCGCAAAGTATACTTTACACCCTAACGCGCGTTCGATTATTTCGTAGGATGAAAACTCGCTGCCATTATCGAACGTGACATAACTTATTGAGGGAATTTTACATGAATGTAATAAAGAAGAAAGACATCAGAGAATCTCGAAGCCGATCAGCACGATATCGTCTTCGACCGTGTCCGTACCCCTGAACAGCGACATCTCACCGATGATCGTGTTCAGCGCAGCGGAGAGAGGGCTTCCCTTCATTTTCCGCAGTGCGTTGACTATACCCTCGGTTCCAAAGCAGTTTTTCTCGAAATCCCGCGACTCGATGATTCCGTCGGTATAGAGATATATGCGGTCTCCCTTTCCGAGGACCACCTGCTCCTGTTCGTAGCAGGCGTTCCGAAACTGGCCCACCACGGTTCCGCGGCAGCTGAGGCTTGTGACTTCACCCGTGTCTCCGTGCTGCAGCAGGGGTTCCGGGTGGCCTGCCCGCGCAAAGGTGAATACGGCCCCGTCCCCGTTTTCCGCGAACGAGAATATTCCAAAGACCGCGGTCAAAAAGTAGTTCTGCATGCTGACCATCAGGTCGCGGTTGAGCTCTTCCATGAACACCCGCGGCCTGTCGCCGCACGAACGGCACACCCGGTCGAACTCGAACTTCACAAGCGAGAGGAAAAGCGCCGCGGATACCCCGTGTCCCGAGACGTCGCAGATGAAGACGCCCAGTTCGCCTGACGGGAATTCCGTGAAGGAAAAATAATCGCCGCCTATTTCCGTGGCCGTGGAATTCCTGAAATCGATCTTCACCCGGTCATGCCGCGGCGCGGTGCCCGGCAGGAGGGCCTTTTGAATGCGCTGCGCGTTGCGGAGGTCCTTTTCCATCGCAAGGTTCTTTTCCCGGAGAATTTCCTCGGCACGCATGCGCTCGCTTATTTCCTTCTCGAGGAGCAGCGTCTCCCGGAGGTCCGCTCCGATCACGACGGCGCCGATGGGGTCCCCGAATTCGTCCTCGATCGCCGACACGCGCACCCGCACCGGGATTGAACCTCCCGATGCCGTACTGAACGCTCCCGTCATTTCCATGCGGGGCGAAGTGCTTCCCAGCATCTGCCGGAATCTCCGGTGTACGATTTCACCGGCCGGCATAAGCTCGAAGAAGGGGCGGTGCAGCAGCCTTGGTTCCTCATAACCAAGAAGCTTTTCAACCTGCGGATTCGTCTTCACTATCAATCCGCGCGGATCGACGAGCATGAGCAGGTCCTGCATCCTGACGATGACCTCGTCCGATACATTGGCCAGGCTCATCGACATGAATCGATAGCGCCGAATGGAATACCAGATGCCGTATGCCCAGATAAGGATAAACAATGGGGAAAGCGCGGGTAGCTGATAAACATTGAGTACGGGTAGAAGTATGTCGGTGGAGAATCCCAGGATCAGGGCTGCGGCCGAGGAAATGACCAGCGCTCGGGACTGCTTCTTTTCCCTCTGAGCCGTCGCGCGTCGTCCCCACAGGTGAATGAGCAGGATTCCCGTCATGGCGTATCCGGACTGGTAGGCGATGAAAAACCAGAACCACGGGCTCCCTGCGCGCGGCACCTCGAGCAGGCCGTACCCGGTCCTGATGAAACTTTCGGCATAAAACCCAAACCCCGTTTGTGCGGCGGTAAAGGCTACGCCCGGGCCGTACAGAACGATGTAAGCCCAGAACCTCCGCAGCAGCCGCTCCCACCCGCCCAGGATGATTACGTAATGAAGCGCAAAGCTGCTGAAAAGGCACCAGCCCGGAGCGCTCACCGCGTACCAGAACGACGCCTGAGCGTCCGTGGCGGAGGCGTGCATGAACGCGAACGCGAATCCCCACAGCGAGAAACAGAGGCAGGCCGCGAGGGAAAGCCTGTTCAGCCGGGCACGCGGCTCGAGCCCAAACGAAAACAGTCCAAGGGCAAGGCAGGCGATCGATGAAAAAATGTTGATCAGGGAAAATGGATTCATAAATGGCTTCCCTTCACTGAAGTCTGCGAGCCCGCATGCTCCCGGAGGGCCCGGCGCGGTTAATCCGCTCAGCTCTCCACGAGCGTTTTAATGATGACATCGGTCTGGCGCAGTCGTTCCGCGAGGGCCGAGGCGAGCCTGAAAAACAGCATCTCCCCGAGCCTCGGGTCTTTCAGGCTTAGCTCGTTGAAGACAGAGCGGTCCATCGAGAAGAGCCAGACCTCGTCCTCGGCGAGCGCGTCCGCCGAGCGCCCTCCCTTCACCAGGAAGGCCATGTCGCCAAAAAAGTCCCCCCTGCCGAAGGTGGCGAGGTGCTCGGTCATGCCGCCCGCGAGCGGAAGGTCGATCCTCACCGAGCCCTTGCGTATGAAAAATATTTCCCGCCCCGGGTCGCCCCTGTCTCTTATACACATCTGACGCTGCCGACGAATAGAGAGGTGTA
>CALMJO010000184.1 GCA_937864375.1 uncultured Spirochaetota bacterium | reverse complement strand
GGGAGACGATGAGGATCGATTGGTCCCGGCATGTCTCCTCACACTCCCCCACGAACGCGAGCATCCTCGCGCGCACCGCGCGCGGCGTTTCAACGCCGAACGCGTCGTTGCCGGGGTTGCCCGCGTCCTTCTCCCACACGTCGTAGTAATGCCGGGAGCTCCTTCCCTCGAAGCTCCCGAAGCAGCGCTCCCTTAAAAGGGGCGAAATCCTCAGGGGTTCAAGCCCCAGCGTCTCCCTCACAATCTCCGCCGTCTGGACCGCCCTCAGGAAGTCCGACGAGCACACCAGCGAAACGCGGCCCAGCTCCCCGCTCTCCCGCGCCCGCTCGAGAACGACGCTGCGCCCCCGCTCCGTGAGCCCGCACGACTTCACGGCCACGGCCGGATTGCTCACGATCAGGTGCAATTCGTTCGCCTCGCTCTCACCGTGGCGCATTATGATGTAGCGGTTGCGAAGCGTCACCGCGCGTCCCTGTATTCGATCCGGAAAGATCCGTCAATATGCCGCTCCAGATCCCCGCCAGCCGCCTTCACCGTGCAGCGGACCCGGAAGGGAATGTCCCTGCAGCAGTAGCCGTCACGGGGAGCGGGACGCGCGAGCTCGTCATGGAAAAATTTTTCCATGAGGCTCCCCACCAGCGAAAAGCCCCAGGCGCGTCCGTCGGTGACCTCCAGCCGCTCGGCCTCCACCTGGATGCCGCGCGCCGGGTCCGTGAACACGGCGCTCACCGAGCCGGGAGCAGCCTCGCCGCCAAGCGGGAAGCTGAAACACACCGTGTCGCCCTCGAAGTACAGGTAGTTGAAGAGGTCCCTCACCGTTCCGCCGCGCGCGAAAGGACGGAATTCATACGTGAGCGAGGGGTCGGTGATCTTTCCGCGCATGGAAACGCGCGAGCCGAGCGACCCTTCGCCGGGGAACGGTTCCCCCTTCCCGCTGCACGAGGAGAGCGCGAGGATCAGGGAGCAGATGACGAGGACCCTACTCGCAGCCATGTTCGCAGTCGATCCTCCACCAGCCCTTCAGGGCGAGCTCGTCGTCGCGTACGGTACGGAAGCGCCCGAAGTATTCGCGAAGCACGGCCAGGAACGATTCGGAAGGAGCGAGCTCGTTTTCATGCGGGACCAGCAGTCCCGGGAAGGACCCTTCCCGCGCGGTCGCGGAGATAAGCTCGTCCACGGGCTTGTACTTGCTGTAGATGAGCAGGAAGAGCGGCTCGAAGAGCGCCGCCGCCTTGTCGAGCTCCGCGACCGTGGGACGCAGCACGTTCAGGCAGGAGGTGAAGTAATCGTACACGACGAAGGAATAGAGCTTGAGCGAGATGCGGAACACGTCGTCGAGCTCCATGCGCACGTGAAGCTCCCTGGTGAGTTCCCTGTAGTTGATGTCGTCGAACACTGCGAAGGTGTGGAACGCCTGGTCCGACTCGGTATAGGTAAGGTCGAACACGCGCACCGGTCTGAACGAGTCCTGGGCCGGCAGGCCGCCCTTTTCCACGGGGATGAGCAGGGACTTGAAATAGACGCGGTCCGTGACGAAGGACGGGTACCTGTCGCTCGTCCCCTGCTCGAGCACGCGCCCCGCGCCGCCGCCGTATTTCATGTCGAGCTTGTAGACGTGGATGAAGTCGATAATTTTCCCGGGGATCTTCTTCACGAACATGAGCATGTGCTGTTCGGCCGCGGGCTTGCGCTCGCTCAACAAGTCGTGTCCGGCAAGGTATTCCGGCAGGTAGCCCGCGACGCTCTTCACGATGCCCACGGCATTGCCGTAATCGAGCTCCTTGACCGGCACGTGGCCCACCTGCAGCTCGCCGCCGAGCACCTGGAACTCGTTCTTGATGTTGTTAATGAAGATGCCGCCGGCATTGTTTTTGTCGCCGGTCCCGATCGCGCCTATGACCGCGCGTATCTGCTCGATTGGGTTCATGCCTTCACCGCGCTCCGCCGTAGAGTGGCGCCCATGGTACACCGCGCATCATTAATTTACAATATTAATTCGGCGCCATCCATAAGCGCCCCTTCAAAGATGAAGTCCCTTTTCACGGCCGGGTGGCCGAATCGCCTTCAGCGTAATCCGGTGCTCCCCGCACGGCGGGCGCCCCGCGCTGCCCGGTCGGTGCGCGCTCACTCGATCACGACGTCCCGCGCCTTGAACGGCTGCATGAAGGTAAAGTGCCACCACTCCATGTGGTAATTTTTGAAGCCCTGGCGCTCCATCGCTTCTTTCAAAATGGCCCGGTACTCGCGCGCCTTGCCGGTCGCGTTTTTCGTCCAGGCGCGCTCGGTGAATTCGTCGTAGTCGGACCCCATGTCGAGCTCGCGGCCCCGCACGTCGGTGAG
>CALMJO010000183.1 GCA_937864375.1 uncultured Spirochaetota bacterium | reverse complement strand
AGCCGGCTTTAGCCGGACACGAAGCCACCGCCTTCAGGCGGTGCGTGGTTCACTACAAAGATGGCTAGCAGGAGGCTTACTACCAGGATGAGGCGTGCGCGAATGCTGAGTTTTCTCATGATTCGTATATCCTTCCGGGATTATAATTCTATATGACCTTGATTAAGCCTATCAGGCCCGGGAAGATAAGTAAAGAAAAAGTTAATAGGCGCTAAAGATTCCTGGCCCGTTCGCGAGGCGTGCAGCAGCCCGTGTAGCGGGCGAGGAGCCCGGCGATGTCGGCAAAAAGCGCCGACGTGGTGAAGGAATAGAGTATGCGGTTTCCCTTGCGCGTGTAGGTGAGAATGCCGGCGTCCTTTAAAATTTTAAGGTGCTTGCTGATGTAGGGCTGGGGGAGCGCCACCTTCGCGTTGATCTCGCAGACGGAGCATGCATTTCCTTCCGCCGCGCGGCAGTTGGCGACGAGCGCGTCCAGGATCTTGAGGCGCGTGGGGTTCGCGAGCGCGGAGAACACGCGCGCGGTGCGCTCGTGCGGGTCGTCTTTTTTTTTCATCAGCAGCACCCTCCCGCGGAGGACGAGGGCGTTCCGCAGCCGCAGCCGGCGCCCCGTGGCGCGGTTTTCAATATGTCCTCGCGGATGATGGCGCCAAGGCAGCCCGTCCCCTTGGTGACGTACACCGCGCCGGGTTCGCAGTTGAGCATGCACGCCCCGCACTCCAGGCAGGTTTCGTACGATATGCAGTACGCGTTTTTTTCGCGCATGCCCAGCGCCCCCCGGGGGCATACCTTTACGCACACGCCGCAGCCCGTGCACCTGGAATCGTCGAAGCGTATCATGACATTACCCCCGCGAGTATGATGGAGACGACCGCGGCGGCATACGAGAGCGCGCTTACCGGCAGCCAGGTGATGATCTCGCGCTTCACCAGCGAATAATTGCTCACGCCGCTGTTTCCCGTGTAGTAAAGCGAAAAGAAGAGCGCCGTCCCGAACACGAAAAACGTCCCGAACAGGTAGCGGTACGGTTCACTCGCGAGTGATTCCGTGCCTTGAAAGAGCACCCAGGCGGACGACGCCGCCCACACGATTGCAAAAAGCGCTATTCCCTTTACCGCGAATTTTTTGGTGGGGAGGAGCGGAAACAGTAATATGTACGCAAGCCCATACCCGAGCGCCGCGGGAACGACCTGCCAGTGAATCCCGGTGGGAAAGAGCAGGTCCCACAGGAAGAGCCCGGCCGCGGCCCATATGAAGTACTTCGCGAACTGCACGAGCGAGGGCGTCAGCGTAAAGAGCCTGTCCTTTAGCGAAAACCAGAATATGTCCGCGGCCGTGTCGCGCGACGCGGTTCCGTCCAGGAATGCCGGAAGCGCGCTCGCATACACCGGCCCTACGACGGGACGCACGCCCTGTTTGCGCAGGTCCGAAAGCTTGACACCCGAGAGCGAGAGCTTGGGGAGGATGAGATCGATCTTCTCGCCGCGCGTGAGCATGCCCTTCCCGTAGCGCGCAACCTGCTGCATGATCGCGGCGGCCGAGAATCGGCCCTTGCCGCTCGAGCACCAGACGTTGATGCCGTCGGTGTCGATGACGAGAATGCGCACGTTCCTGCCGCGAAGGCAGCGCCAGAGCGAAAGCACGGTCAGGTGGTAGTTGCACGTGACAAGGAGCGGCGCGGCGATGTCGTACCGCTCGCCCGTGTAATAAAGGCCGGGCTCGATCATGTGGGTCCGTTTAAAAGCGCGGAACCACGAATGGAAGGCCTTCAGGCAGTCGCGCATGCCAAAACTGAGCCTCCGTGGAGCCTCGATGCGCAGCGCCGTCGCGGGTGAGAGGGGGGACAGGGAGGGAATATTCATAGAATAGAATATACCAAGAAAGGTATATTCTCGTCAAGGATTATTTCCGGCATGTGAATAAAAAACCCGCCAGGAAGCGGTTCTCGGAGCGATGAGAGGGGCACTCCGCGGTTTTGGGTGCCCGGGCGCGGTCAAGCCGGACGGGAGAGGCGAAGCGATCGCACGCGCAGAAGGGCCTGTTCGCGGTCGACCTTAACCCCTTCGTAACCCAGCGATTCGGTGTCGATCACCATTCCCTGGAAGCGCCCCAGCGAGCACGAGCCGCAGTTGAGGTAGCGTTTCTTGTCGTTGAGGTAGTAGGTCTTGTGCGACTCCAGGTGATGGGTGTGCCCCAGAATAACGAGATCGTTCTTCTTCAAGAGGCGCAATGCGTAGTTCAGGTACTTGAAGGTGTTGTAGCGCTTGGGGATGCGGGAGATCGAGTCGTTGATCTCGATCGCCTTGAAGTATAAAGTGAGGATACGCCGTATCTTCACCGCCTGCTTGAGAATACCAAAGAACATGCCGGCCAGCACCCGGCCCGCGATTGTCCCGTTCACGAAGTCGGTCGCATGGCCGTGCTCGAAATGGATGCGCTTTCCCGCCGCGTTTACGATTACGTACTCGTCCGTTCCGCGCGGGCAGAGCCTGTCGTGGTTTCCCCTGATGTACACCACGTCCGCGCGGCGGAAATAATGGGCTATGACCGGACGCGCCTTCTCGATGTCTTCCATCCGGTATTTGTGAAGCTCGAAGATGTCTCCGTTCAGGATGATGCCGTCGATCCCATGCTCTCCCCTGAAGTCCGCGAGAAAGCTTAAAAATTCATCGTCCCGCCAGCCAAAGATATCGAGCCTGTCCCCCGTTCCGATGTGCAAGTCGCTGATCACGAGCAATTTCATTGGTCTTGACCCTCTCTTTGCGGAGAAGGTCGGCACGCCGCATGAAGGACCGATAAGGCGCTCATGAATAAAATGTGAATTTATTGTTAAGCGAATTTTCCTGCTTGATGCGCCCGGGCTCTCGTGTAGGATGTACCGGTTTTTATACATAGCCTGAAAGGAAGAATCGTCATGAAGATCAAGGACCTCATCATAGCGGGCGCGGGTCCCGCGGGGCTCTCCGCCGCCATCTACGGGATGCGCGCGGGGATGGACCTCGCCGTCATCGAGAAGCTCGCTCCCGGCGGACAGGTCATGACCACCTACGAGGTGGAAAATTATCCCGGGTTCGCCGAGCCCGTCCCCGGGTGGGAGCTCATGAGCCGCATGGAGAACCAGGCCCGCCGCCTTGGCGCGGACATCCGGAGCTCCCAGATCGAGGGCTTCGCGTGGAACGACGCGGAAAAATATTTCCGCGTGGCGCTCGCCGGCGGCGAGATGCTGGGCGCGCGCGCCGTCATCGCGGCGACCGGCGCCTCGCTCATGAAGCTGGGCGTCCCCGGGGAGGCGGATTTCACCGGGCGGGGCGTCTCGTACTGCGCGACCTGCGACGCGGCATTCTTCAGGGAGAAGGTCACGGCGGTAGTGGGAGGCGGGAACACGGCGCTCGAGGAGGCAATTTATCTCACGAAATTTTCCAGCAAGGTATACCTTGTCCACCGGCGCGACCAGTTTCGCGGCGCGAAGCTTTTACAACAGCGCGTACTTGAAAACCCCAGGATCGTTCCCGTATTCGACACGGTGGTCACCTCGATCAACGGCGAGCTCAGGGTGGAGTCGGTGAGCACTGCCAATAAAAAGACGGGGGAGGCGGGGACGATCGCCGTGGACGGCGTGTTCATCTTCGTGGGCTACCAGCCCAATACCGCGTGGCTGCCGCGCGGGATACTCGCGGCAAACGGCGAGGTGATCGTGGACATGCACATGCGTACGACCATGCCGGGGCTTTTCGCCGCAGGCGACCTCAGGAAGGACTCCATTCGCCAGATCGTCGCCGCGACCGCGGACGGGGCCACCGCGGCGCTCTCCGCGTACGAGTACCTGGAAAGCCTGTAGGCGATTCGGCCCCCCTCCCATTCGGGGCTTTTCAGCCTGCAGGGGTACATTAAGGACCGGGAGATAGGGAGATGGGAAGAGATGGGGGGATAAAGGATTTGGGTTTTTGCTTTTTGTCATTTTGAACCCCGTCGTGTGGGGGGAGAAATCTTGTCCCGCATCGACATTCAAAGGATTTCTCCCTGCGGCCGAAATGACGGGCACAAGCTGCTCTTGCATCATCGGAACTCCTTTATAATCCTTATCTCCTCCATCGCCGTTCCAAATCTCCCCAACCCCGATTGAATGGCGCCCGCGGGAAAAAGCCTTCAATTCACCGCGGGTCCTCTTCCTAGAACTTGATTCCCAGCACCTGGTTATACGTCTCCCCGTCGATCGTTATGCGCCGGTAGAGGAACTTCAGGAGCGAGAACTTCCTGAAGCCTGTCTCGCTTTCGGTTTCGTATTCCCAGAGCAGGCCCCACAGGCTTCCCCGCCCGGTGTAGCCGCGCTCGGGTCTCTGTACCTTGTAGTAGGGGATGCCCAGGAGTATGTTGAATGTTTCGAACCGCTCCTGCGGCTTGTAGTTCATGTACCACAGCGCGCCCAGCACGCCCATCTGTAACTTCCCGAATTCCCTGTCGCTGTCCATGTAGGTGAGGAGCGGAGGTATGAGCAGCGTGTAACTCCGCGCATCGCCGGAGTAGTACCACAGCGGCGTCGCGTAATGGTAGAAGCGTCCCTGGTCGTTGCCCACCTGGTAGAGGAACCAGAGCACGTTCACGCTCCAGTCGGAGAGCGAGGTCGTGTAGTTCTTGTACGAAAGCAGCGCTCCCCACACCAGGTTGAACTCGGACACCGATGAGGTCGTGTCCCAGGCGATCGTGTTGAGGGCGAAGCCCAGGTGGCTCGACGGGTATTTGGGATCGTCGCGCCGGTAGTGATCGATCAGGTACAGGAAGTTCTGCCGCGAGTAATCGGGCGACGAGTGGAGATAGAGGCCAAGGATAAAGCGGCTGGTCGCGTCCTTTTCTTTCCAGGAGAAATATACTGGCATGAGATGCCAGGAGGATTCCCCGGTTTTCCTGTCCTCGCTCGTATAGTGCAGCAGGGTGAGCGCGGTGTCGCTCGTCTTGTCATGCGAGCGGTAGAGCATGAGGGGAGTGAAGAGCCAGGTGCGTTCCTCGGGCGATGAATAGGTGTACCAGATCGGGAGTACGGGAATGAGCCATCGTCGGTACACCTGGTTCCTGTTGTCGTTCGACCAGTCGAAGAGCCCCAGCACGTTCAGGTGCGAACCGTCCCCGGACGAGGACCGGTAGATGAGCGGTATGATGGGGAACCAGAAGGTCGAGTCGTACCCGTGGTTCGCGTCGGTCTTGTAGTCCTTGTACCAGAACGGGCTTATGTGGCTGCACTCGTAATATTCCAGGCCCGGCGTCTCGCTCGTCGTGCTCGAATAGAAGTAGAGGGCCGGGAGGAACCAGGTAAAGCGCTCGCGCGCGTTGTAGGACGCGTATTCCCCGTTGACGTACCCGCTGCGCGTCTTGTGCTCGATCTCGGTGTGCAGCAGCCAGAAGAGGTACGAATCCTCGCTGTCGTCCTTCTCCTCGTAGCGTGTCCGCTGGTAGAGGCCCAGCAGCAGCAGGAAGTCGCTCTTGCCCCCGGCGCGCTCGTACATGTAGAAGGGCAGGAAGTGCGACTTGCTCTTCTCCTTTGATGAATACGTCTTGAAGAGACCCCACAGGAGCTCGTTTTCCGTGGCGCCCTTGTCCGTGTAGTCGGTCGAGCCCACGAGCCCCAGCAGGAAGCTCCAGTGCGCCATGTGCGCGTCGCGCGTGTAGTAGTAGCCCGCGAAGAAGAACGAGCGCTCCCGCACCTCGTCCCCCACCTTCGC
>CALMJO010000182.1 GCA_937864375.1 uncultured Spirochaetota bacterium | reverse complement strand
GATCTGGGTCCGCATCTTTTCGGACACCGCGAGACCGGAAGCGTCGTCGCCCGACTTGTTGATCCTCAGGCCCGACGACAACTTCTGCATGCTTTTGTCAATGTCCCAATGCGAAAACTTGAGCGTCCTGTTCGCATTGATTGCACCCATGTTGTGATTGATGATCATTTTACACTCCTTTGTACTATTTTTATTTGGCTTCCCTGCCGCCGGCCCCCAGGGCAGCGGGGACCGGATTGATACCAGGAAAACGGCTGAAACAAACAGTAACAGCCGGGACATGTTACGTTTCCAGGCTTATGCTTTGGGCGAATATAAGCCTGTAACGTCCCGGCGGAGCGCGTGAGACCACCTCATCACGTTGCAACCCCAGTGTTTTCAAAGATCAATCGGCGCGTGGAGACCGCGCCCTATTCGTTTATTCGTCCCCTTCGGCATTAGAATTTAACTTTTCTGGTGTTTTTTATGGCTGAATGAGGATGTTTATTGTGAAATATGGATAATTTTCAATGGTTTTGGTCTGTTTTCAGCTCTTTTTTCGATTTTAATGAAATCTTCATTAAAAGATTGAATTTTTCCGGGTACCTGCCCACAGGTAGGCCCTGAACTTCAGGGAGGGGACAGATGGACTTTGCGCGTTATATTCCGGCCGAGGCTTTGGGAATGATGCTCATTTTCACGGCTCGTATCTTGGACGTGTCCATAGGCACGTTCCGGATCATTCTCATCTCGAGGGGTTACCGCACCCTCGCGCCCGTATTCGGCTTTTTCGAGGTGCTCATCTGGCTCGCGGCCATACGCGAGGTGATGTTCGGCCTGCATGGCATGGGGAGCTACCTTGTCTACGCGGCCGGCTTCGCCACGGGGAACTACGTGGGCATGATGCTCGAGTCGAAGATCGCGATCGGGACCCAGGCCGTCCGCATCATAACCACGGAGAAGATCCTGTCCCTGCCCCTGGTGCTGCGCCAGGAGGGATTCGGCGTCACCACCATCAAGGGACAGGGGGCGCGGGGCGAGGTGACCATGATCTACACGATCGTGCCGCGGAAGAAGGCGCGCATGGTCTTCGAGATAGTCGAGGCGCTCGAGCCCAACGCATTCATCTCCGTGGAGGACGTCAAGTCGCGCTCCAGGGGATTCTTCGGGGAGCGGCGCGGGTTTTCGGGCGTTCTTGGCGGATTGATTACCAGAAAGTAGCGGCGATCCGCGATCGGCCGTTCAGCATAGCCCACCATAATCGCATCATTGAACGTCCGGAGGGCCGATTGGCCATCGGCCGTTCAGCACATCATTCCGGGTCGCATCACGGGCCATCCGTAGCGCCGATCGGCGGTCCGCCGTTCAGCGGAGCAGCCCTAAGGCGCCCGCCAGGTGACGGCTGAAGTCGGCCTCCAGCTCCTCATTGGTCGCGAACGACCTGCCGATCGCGTCGTCCCAGACGTGCCGCGGCTCCATGCAGAGGTACACATAGGGCAGGGGCGAGTGGGCGCGGATGCGCGCATGCATGCGCCGGAAGAGCTCCCTGCGCACGGGCGCTAGGTACCTGAACTTCCCGTCCGGACCGGGGAACATCTCCGCGGCGGTAAGGTCCTCGCCGGGAAACGAGTCGCGGAGCGCCTCCTTGAAACCGGCGCCGTAGCGGAAGCAACCCAGGGATATCCAGGTCACCACGTGAGGATCGGCCACCCGGAAGAGCATGTCGACCATGCGCTCGTATTCCTCTTCGCAGCCCTCGTAGATGAACATGGGATCGAAGTGGAACGCCACAAAGTAACCCGCGCGCGCGGCGCGTCCCGCCGCGGCGAGCCGCTCCCGGAGCTCTGCGGCGCCTTCCTCGTAGCGCTCCGCCGCGCGCGGCGTGTTGAGGGTCCAGGCCAGCACGGCGTTTCCCTTGCGCGGCACGTCCAGCAGGTGGTCGATGTTCGAGGACTTCGTCTTGAGCTCCACCATGATGTTGGGCATGCCCGCGGCGCGTTCGATGAGCGCGCGGCCGAACCCGGTCACGCCGTCCATCATGAGGGAATCGGTGAACTCGCCCGTTCCCACGCGGTAGAGCATGCCGGGGTCGGAGCCCCGGTGAAACGCCTGGAGCTCGTCCAGCGCGGCGTCCAGGTTAGTGAACTGGACGATCCCGAACGAATTCAGGTAGGAATTCAGGTAGCAGTATGTGCAGTTGTACAGGCAGTTGAAGCAGGTATTGATCAGGCGGTACCGGCAGCAGGTCACGTTCGCCGACCCGGGACAAAGCTGGAAAAACCGCCCCTGGAATCGTTTGAGGATGAGGACCTGTTTGGAGCGCAGCCCCTCTTCCCCGGCGCGTGCGAGCGCCGCGCCAAGCTCCGTCTCCCCGTCGTACGCCTCGGTGCGCGCTCCCTCGATCGCCAGGAAGGCGCGTACGATCGGGCTTTCTTTTTCCGCCCGGTCGAAGAGTACCAGCTTGATGTCCCGCACGGTATTCATCGTCCCCACTGTTACGCGCGCGTTCCTCCGTGCAAGACAATTTTTGGCCGCATCGCCGGCATTTCCCGCAACATGCCCGGCCCAGTCGCCCGTGACTATTCCGGCGTTCCCGGATGCTCTCTCATGCATACGGGTTCACCGCGGGCCGCGTGCAATAGTGCTTGACGGCGCCGGTTCCCGGTCCCATGATCCAGGGCCAACCGCACACCTCATTTCATTCAAAGGAGCACTCTCATGGGATGCCTGTTCTGCAACATCATCGAGGGAAAAATCCCCTCGAAAAAGATCTTCGAAAACGATCGCGTCTTCGCGTTCGAGGACATCAATCCGCAGGCGCCGGTACACGCCCTGGTCGTGCACAAGACCCACACGAAGAATCTCGACGAGCTCACGCCGGAAAACAGCCATATCATGGGGGATCTCTTCATGGGAGTGAAGGAGGTCGCGCGCATCAGGGGAATCGACGCCGCCGGGTACCGCGTTATCATCAACAACGGCACGGCCGGGGGACAAGTGATCTGGCACCTGCACGTTCATGTCATGGGCGGGAAGCCCGCCATGGGGCCCATGATCATTCCGTGACACTCACATACGGGCGCGGCATCGAGCTCGCGGACCAGGCGTTCGCGCCGGCGAGAGGACCGGGCCGGCCCCAGCAGCTCCGGTCTCTTAAGTGAAAAAAGCGCCTCCTCCGGGCCGGAGAAAAACGCGGACGGCGCAAGACATGCGGCAATTATAAAAACGGTCAAACGGGGTATGATTCATCGGTCGCGGTCATTCGCGCGGTGCATGGCACGCGCCGCACTGCCGTTCCTTCATTATGAGGGGAAGAGCTCGTACTCCTTGGTCTTGAGTATCTTCGCGCACATCTTCTTGAACTGGTCGGTCGGCTCCTGCAGCCCCTTTTCCACCTTTGAAAGATAGGAGGGCGAGCAGCGGAGATGCTTGGCAAGCTCGTACTGCTTGATCTTCTTTTCTTTACGGACGCTCCAGAGCTTGTTGCTGAACGCCTTGTTGATCGTCCGGATTTTCGCGTCGTCGATCGCCTGCGGAAACAGCGCCGAGGCGGACACGTTCAGGTATTTCGCGCACGCCTGCTTGAACTTGTCGGAGGGCTCCTGGATTCCCTTCTCGATTTTACATAGATAGGAAGGAGACACCCGAAGCGCCTTGGCCATGTCGTACTGCTTGATGCTCTTCTTCCTCCTGATGTAAGGAATCATATTTTTCACGGACAGGCTCCCCCACTCCAGCGTTACTCGGCGCATCCATGCGCTACTGGTTTTCTAGTTTAGCGTTGAACGAAATGTCTTTGACGGCTTCGTTGCCGCGGAAGTCCCGGGCGACGATCTTTACTGTATTCGCCCCTTGAGCGTAGAGGGGGTCCCCCACACGGTAATACCCCTTCTCGTCGTATAAATCCTGAAATTTTTTACCTGAAATTGTCAATTCATTTTTTATGAAATTTATTTCCGAGAAATTTATTTCCAGCACTTTTTTGCCGTTCAGCTCGACCATCAGGTAATATACCCCCACGCTTTCCCTCCCCCCCAGGGAGTCGGCGATGCTCACGAGTAGGGGATGGTGCCTGGTGAGCCGAATGGTCGAATTATCTGCCAGGCGATGGTATTTGTCCGGCAGCCGCAGGTAGACGTCCTGGATACGGGGAGCCGCCGAGTCCTCGAAGGGGGGCATCAGGCTCATGGGGTTCAGGGACGTGCGCGAAACGGGATCGAGCATCGTGAAGTGCAGGTGCCGGCCGTAGGACCGGCCGGTATTGCCTACCGCGCCCACGACGTCCTTTTCGGTGTAGACGTCCTTGAAGGTGGCGCTGTCCTCCAGGTGAAGGTAAATGGAGTACCTCCCGTCCTTATGCCTGAGCACACGGTAATTCCCACCTCCGGGATAATGGTCAAGGGGAAAAAGCGCCCGGTCCCACAGGTACGCGAGATCGCCTTCCTCGACGGGATAGATTTTGAAGTCCGGGCAGATCATGTCGACCCCATCATGGAAGTGGTCGGCCCGCGCCTCCCCGAACACCGACGTGATCTTGCCCTGGTCGACGGGCCATCGGAACGAGGCGCCCATCAGCGCGAGGAATATGATGCATAATGTGAAAAGCCGCCGTTCGTGCATGTTAATACCGTTTACCGTGTCATTTGGAAGGGGCTTTCCCCTGGCCTTCCGTCTTTTTAACATGGAGGGGACAGTATTCGCCCGGCTCCGTCCCTGAATAGAATACCTCGTCCTGCGCTACCCTGGGACAGAGTCCCTTTTCCCTGGGTACCATGCCCGAATCAAGGCATATGGTCTGCCGGGTGTAGCCGTCCTCGGGCAGCGGGAACGCGCCCGGGTATGTACCCTTCCGGTAGCACTGGGCTATGTAACCTGACCAGATGTTCGCCGAAATCACGCCTCCCGCCCGGCCCTGGCCCAGCGAGATGGCGCCCTTTTTATTGCCCACCCAAACCGCGGTGACGAGGTCCTGGGTGTATCCCACGAACCATGCGTCGCTGTAATTTGACGTGGTCCCGGTCTTTCCCGCGACGGGAAACGGTATGTTTCTTCCTTTTACCGCGTAGTAGGCGGTGCCGCCCTCTTCGAATACGCCCTTGAGCATAGATACTGTAACCGCGCACGCCACGGGGTCAATAATTTTACGAAATTTTTTTCTCTTCTCCCTGACCTCGGAGGCGATCTCATCCTCGTAGTTCCAGACGATGTTCCCGTTGTAATCCTTTACGTGGCGCAGCCCGTAGGGCCTCACGAAGTTCCCCCCGTTCACCAGGACCGCGTGCAGGGTGCAGTTTTCCAGGGGCGAGACCTCGTATGCGCCCAATGCGAGCGAGAGCGTTTCCTGGAACCTCCGGTCCATTTCGCCCGAGGACAGGTCCAGGGAGCTCCGGATGTACTTCATCACCTTCGAATAACCGGTAGTATCGAGCACCTTGACCGCGACCACGTTTACGGACTTCGCCAGCGCGTCGCGCGCGGTTACCTTCCCCAGGTACTTGTTGTCGTAGTTCTTGGGCGCATATCCCTTCTTGAAGACCTTTTCCTCGTCGATGATCGCGCTCGAGGGGGTGATGTCGTGCGCCTCCAGCGCCGCGGCGTAGATGAGCGGCTTGAACGAGGACCCGGGCTGTCGGTAAACTTGCGACACATGGTCCATCTGGTTCTGGGTGGAGAAGCTGTACCCGCCCACGTAGGAGATCATTTCCCCCGACTGAGGATTGATCGCAACGAGCGCGCCCTCGATGCTGCTCGCGTTTTCGCGCTCTTCCTCGTAGTATTTCGTCCCGCGCTTGAGCTCGGCCTGGGCGAGGTGGTATTCCCTCTGCCCCTGCACGCCGCTCTTGAGCTCCCTCTCCGCGACGTCCTGGCGCTCACCGTCAATCGTGGTGTAGACCGACAGGCCCCCCTTCTTGACGACGTCCTCGCCGAACTTGTCCACGAGCATCCTGCGCACCTGCTCGTTGAAGAGCGGCGCCCTGTTTACCCGGTACGAGCTCATGAGAAAGCTCCCTATGAGCGAGGAGACCGGCTTCCCGTCCGCGGCGAACCTCACGTCCCACTTCGCGACGAATTTGCCGTACTGGTAATCCGCGCGCTCCTTCTTCGTGAAGCCCGCATCGACCATGGACTGCATGATGCGCCTGGTCTTGTTGAGCGCGTTGGGGAGGTTGGTGAGCGGGGAATAGACCAGGGGGTTCGATATCGTGCCCACGACCATCGCGCATTCCGTCTCGCTCAGGTCCTTCACCGACGTGCCAAAGAACATCCGCGACGCCGCCTCCACGCCGTACGCGCCGTTGCCGAAGTAGATGAGGTTCAGGTACATCGAGAGGATGTCGGTCTTGTCATAGCGCTTTTCGATCTCCCACGCGCAGAACGCCTCGTAGATCTTGCGCTTGAGGTTGCGCTCCATGTCGGTGAAGAGGACCTTCGCCAGCTGCTGCGTTATGGTGCTCCCGCCCTGCACCACCCTGAGGCTCGCGATGTTCACCAGGAAGGCGCGGAAGATTCCCTTGAAGCTCACGCCGCGGTGGTTCTGGAAGTCCCGGTCCTCGCTCGCGATGACCGCGTTGACCAGCCACCGGGGTATGGAGTTGTAGGGCACGATCTCGCGCTTCTGCTCGAAGAATTCCCCGATCACCTTGCCGCTCCGGTCGTATATTCGCGTGGGAATGTCCACGACCTTGGCCTGGAGATCCACGTCGCTGTAGCTGTAGCTGGACCCCGCCCTGAGCTCCTCGGTGTGGTCGATGAGCTTCTTGTAGCGCGCGAGCTTCTTGAGCGACGCATCCTTGTCCTTTTCCCATTCCAGGTACACGAGGCCGGTATAGGCCGAGAAAAGCAGCAGGAGGGCGAGCGGCACGTAGACAAACACGATCCTCTTGTGGGAAAAGATCCATGCGAACAGCTGCCTTGCCATTTCCATCGCGTCACACCCCGAGTTCGATCATTCCGCGCCGCGGTAATGCCTGCCGGAAAGCTGGCCGCATGCGCCGTCTATGTCCTTTCCCGAGCTCCTGCGCACCGAGACCGGCACGTTCATGATCTCGAGCTCTTCTATGAAACTCTGCATCTGTGCGTCCGACGGGGGCTCCAGCCCGTGCTCGCCCTTGTTCAGGGGAATCAGGTTGAGCTTGATGCGGCTGTGCCTGAACAGCTCCTTGAGGCGCCGCGCGTCCTCGTGCGAGATGTTGTCGGCGCGCATGATGTACTCGATCGTGAGGCGGTTACGCGAAACCGGGAACTTGCTTTCCAGCATGCGCGCGATCTCCATGATCGGGTGCTTTTTCTCCACCGGCATGTACGCGCGCCTCTTTTCGGGAAGGGTGTCGTTGAGCGAAATCGCGAGGTTGTAGGGGCGCTTCTCGTCAATGTAGCGCTCGAGCGCGTCGGCGATCCCGCACGTGGAGATGGTGATCTTGCGCACACTTATGTGA
>CALMJO010000181.1 GCA_937864375.1 uncultured Spirochaetota bacterium | reverse complement strand
CTCGACGACGCCTACAAGGCGTGCCATGCGGAAAAGCCCATCCTCATCCCCACCGGGCGCGCGAGCTTTGACGGTAACCCCTGGACGCCGCCCGTTCTTCCGGTGCAGGTCATACGGATGGGAAGCCTGGCCGTCATAGCCCAGCCCACCGAGATCACGACGATGGCGGGACGCCGCATCCGCAATACCGTGATGGCGAACCTCTCCGGGACCGGCATCACGAACGCGGTCATCGCGGGCCTCTCGAACGCGTACGCGTCGTACGTCGCCACGCGCGAGGAATACGCGAAGCAGCACTACGAGGGAGCGGGCGTGCACTTTGGGCCGTACACCCTCATGGCCTACCAGCAGGAATTCGAGAAGCTGGCGCAGGCGCTGCGCGACGGTACGGCCGTGGACGGCGGACCCACGCCGGACGACCTGCGCGACGACCAGGCCTGCTTCCAGACCGGCGTGGTGTTCGACGACAAGCCGCTCTTCAAGAGCTTCGGCGACGTCGAGACGCAGGCGGCGGCTTCCTACGCGAAGGGCTCCACGGCGAGCGTCGTCTTCTGGGGCGGCCATCCCAAGAACAACCTGCAGACGCAGGCGACCTTCCTCGCGGTGGAAAAGCTGGTGGGCTCGTCCTGGGTAGTCGTTGCGCGCGACTGGGACCCCGAAACCACCTACCACTGGGCGCGCGACGGCGTGGCCAATTCCAAGATAAAGATCACCTGGGACACCACCGGGGCGGCCTCGGCCAGCTACCGCATCCGCCACTTCGGCCATTACAAGAACGGTTGGAACGGGAAGATCTACCCGTACACGGGAACTTCGAGGACGTTCACGGTGCAGTAAGGCTATTGTAAACTCGACACAGCCTCCTGGAAAGTGCTGGGCCTGTCCTGAAAGGGGCGGGCCCTTGTTTCATTGAGGATTGTGCGCGCATTTCTGTTTAATCATCGGTCTTGCCATGACAGTGTTTGAAACGGCCCCGCTTGCTATTACCCCGCAATAAAGCATTGACATATTCCGGCCGTTACGCACTATCCCCCATGGGCGCTGCTTTCCCGGTCGCATGAATGTGCGAACCGGAAATCATAGGTACATGAACAGCGAGGTTGGTATGGCGGCGGTGGAGATCCAGGAATCCAGTTTACAGATCACCCTGCAGCTGAACGGCAGGTTCAACATCACCAATTGCAATGTCCTGAGGGAGGCGCTGGAGCAGGTCATTGCGAAAAAGCAGGACCGCATCGTGATCGATTGCCGGCAGCTCCAGGAGATCGATTCGTCGGCCATCGCAGAGCTTGTAAAGACGACGCGGAGCGTCATCGGGAAGAAAAAGATGTTTCTTAGCGGTGTAAACGAGGAGATCATGAAGACATTCAAGGTGGTGGGGCTTCATACCTTTTTCAAGATGGTGTGAGTCCCGGACCCCGTCTCATTGTCACCGGGAGCTTCTTTTCAGGCCGCTGCTTCCGGCGGGACGGTCTCTGCAGCGGCGCCGGCCGAAAAATGCGTTGCCCTTCCGCGGAAATTAATTGAACGCTCCCGATTTCACCAGGTAAATGAACAAGGTCACCATCAGGATAATCGCCGCTGCCGCAACGATCGCGAACGTCGCCGTTTTTTTCAAGTAGCGTGCCGCGGGCGTTTCCGCCTTGACGGGCCTGCGGTCCCTGCCGGTATTTTCGCGGTAGACCGTCAATCGCCTGACCTCGTTGTCGTCGAGCCAGGCTCCCCCGCAGCGCTTGCATTTCTCCACCTTCACGACGGTGTTGTACGCGGGGTGGTAGTAGCCCAGGAGCGGTATCCCGCACCGCGGGCACGACGAGAGCGCCTCGCGCGATTTCTTGGGCGTGAAGCCGGAAGCGTCCGGGAAATCCTTCCAGTAGCGCGACAGCGCCTTCACGTCCTGCGGCTCGAACCACCACCCCTTGCACACGTCGCAGAACGCGACCGGCGTTTCGAGGAGGGGGCGCTCGCCCAGCGGCTGTTCGCATTGCGGGCAGTTCATGCAGTTTCACCTCGTGGGAAAAGCTTGTCGGGTTTTTGGTCTCATCATGGCGACAAATACCACACACCGGCGCCGGCTGTCATTACTTTTATGGCCGTGGAGCCGGCCCCGTTGTGTTTTAACAGGCGGGGCGTTGAGGCATTGACCGCCTTGGAGTGCCGATGATGCATCGCATGCTCGAGGACGCACAGGGCCCACCCCGCCGTTCGGAGCCGGGATCGCGCTTCGTTTCCGGGTGCGCCGGATGGTGTGCAGAAAATCGGTAACCCGTCCTGGCCTGGTGCCGTCGCCCGGCCGTGAAAACTGGATGAACCGCTATCGAACCTGGAAAATCGTGTCCATGCTCCTGCTAATACCCCGCACTTGACCCCGGCGCGGCAAAAAAATAGAACCTCAGGCACAAGATAAAATTTATTACCAGGATCCTCAGCCAGGTCCTGCCCCGCAGGCTGTCCTCGGCGAGGAACATGATGCGCGGGGGAAGGTACACGAGCAGGAAGAGCGGGAAGATGACGATGATCTGTCCCAGGGCCATGACGGGCGCGGTGTCGCCCGAGGCGATCCGCGCGCTTCCCATCAGGCGCAGAAGTATTCCCTGGAACCATGCCTGGATGACGACCGCGGAAAAAACGAGCAGCAGGTTCCCGGCCCACTCGCGGCAGCGCGCGTTCCTGCTTACTTCCTTGACATGCCGCGTGAGCGGCACGAGGAGCGCGGCAAGGACCGCGATCGATGGCGTAAACAGCGACAGGAAGATGATCCATGCCACCGCCGATCCCCGGGGGATTGCCTTTATGATCGGCTCAATCCCGGGCGCCGTCCCCGCGAGCACGAGCATGGAGAAGAAGAGAAAGACATGCATCAGGAGCGCCGCATCGAGCTTCCAGTTTTTCAGGAGCGCGAACGTCGCGTAACCTGTGTTTAACGGGTAGAGTCGTGCCTGCATGGCCCCCGCCTTGAGGAGCGAGCCCGCGGCCTGGGCGAGCGCCGAGGCGAGGATGAGATATGCCAGCACGGTGCCCGGGCGGAAAGTCGCATCGACGGGCTTCGCGGCGTGGTATACCGGGGCCCACAGGCATGAGTAAAAGACGAAGTCCATGACGATCAGCATCGTGTCATAAAACAGGCCGTGTCCCAGGGCAGGGGATTCCTTCAGGGTTGTGCGCAGGTTTTGTATGTAGCCAGGGGTTTTCATGTACATTGGGCTTAACGAGCAAGGTGCAACGCCGCCTTGCTATAATGGTGGACCTTTCAGTCGGCCCTTCCATATCCGCGCTGGAATCGTTCTTGCGAAGGCAGCGGGATGGAACCAGGGTCACTATCAAGTAAAGCGCGCGTACCGGTTTTTACAAAACGAAATCAGCACTTGCCGCGGATTATCGCATGGTGAAGCCGGGGGATTCGCAGGGAAGCGGGAATACCTGCCTCGAATTCCCTGTCACGAAAAGGCGTTGATGAACACCATGATGATAACCGCGTTCACCAGGTCGATGAAAAAGCACCCCACGATGGGCACCACGAGGAAGGCCCTCCTGGCCGGCCCGTAACGCTCCGCGAGCGACTCCATGTTCGCCATGGAATTGGCCGTGGTCCCCAGCATGAAACCGCAGAACCCGGCGCACATGACCGCGGCGTCGTAGTCCCTGCCGAACAGGCGGTACAGGGGCCAGAAGCAGGCCGCGCCCACGAGCGCCACCTGCGTCAGGATGATGACGAGCATGGGAATCGCCGCTCCGGCAAGCTCCCACAGCTGCAGGGTCATCATCGCCATGGCGACGAACAATGAGAGCGAAACGGTCCCTATGTCGTCGATGTACCGCTGCGACAGCGAGACGATGCCGGTGAGGTCCGCCGTGTTTCGTATGATAGCGCCGGCGAACATGGCCCCGATGTATCCGGGCAGCGTTATTCCCATCGATTGGAATCCCGCGCTTATCCAGAATCCCCCCCACATGGCAATCAGGATGGCCACCAGGTTTTTCAGGAGCGCGTAGGATTCCAGCGCCTCGCCCTCTGGAGCTTCCGGCGGCGCCTCGTGGAGCTGTTCCTCCAGTATCTCAGTGGCGGCCGGGGGGGCGATGTGCTTCGCGTGTCTTACCGAACGGTCAGGATGAAAACGCCGTATGAGCCAGGTCCCGATGGGAGCGCCTATGAGGCCGCCGCCGATGATGCCCGTCATCGCCGAGGCGATCGCCACGGACGCCGCGCCCTGGACGCCCGCCTTTTCGAACAGCGGGGCGAAGGCGAGCCCCGTGGCGGGGCCGCCCACCAGCGTCACCGACGAATTCAGCACGCCGAACAGCGGGTGCTGGCCCATCGGAACGGCTACCGCGATCCCAACCGCGTTTTGAACGAGGGTAAATACGACCGATATGACCAGGAAGGTGAGGATCATCGTCCCGCCCTTCCGGAACAGCGAGAAGCTGCTTCCAAAGCCGATCGTGGTGAAAAATGCGGTCATGACCGGCGCCTGGAGCGCGGTGTCGAACCGGATTGGCGTTAAGTCCATGTTCCGGGTGGCCAGGTGTATGAGCGCGATGACAAGGCCCCCGATTACCGGGGCCGGCAGGTTGTACCTGGAAAGCGGCGGGATTATCCATCGTAACCCGTAGCCCATGAAAATTACGATGCCCGCAAAGGCGACGGTCTGTATCATGTCGAGACTGATCATGCGGCACTATGGGCAGGGGAATCCGGACGAGTCAATGCAAAAATGGTTGCCGGAGGCTGCGGGGCACACGCTCACCCCGCCAGCATCTCGTAAAGCCTGAGCGCGCTGTCGGCCGCGAGCTCCCCGCCAATCCCGTGGAGCCCGGAGTCCGCGCTGCAGTGGTACAGGTTCTTCACGCAGGGGTCGACGATCGCCGGGCGCGCGCCGCCCACCTGGCCCACCTTCTGGCTGATGCCGATCACGCAGCCGTCCTCGCCGAACAGGCGCTCGATGTCGGCGGGGGTGTTCGCGACGGTCCACATGATGTGCTTCCCTATGCCGGGGAACACGATCTCCAGGGCGCGCAGGTATGCCTTCTCCCAGTCCTTCCAGTCCTGCTTCGAATAGTCCGAGGGCCGCCCGTTGAGCCCGCCG
>CALMJO010000180.1 GCA_937864375.1 uncultured Spirochaetota bacterium | reverse complement strand
GTGTGGGACAACAAGGACATTCTTTCCATAATCGATTCGGAGCCGCGCCTGCTCAGGCCGGCGAATTTCCCGCCGGGCGTCCCTGGGCACGGGGTGTTCACGGGGATTGCAAACGGCTGGCCCGTGTGCGTCGTGAACCTGCAGGGGAGGGTTCATCTGCCCCCGCTGGACTGCCCGTTCAGGGCCTTCGATTCGATCCACGGACGGTTCGGCAGGGACTACCGGATCATGCTCGTCGACCTGCACGCCGAGGCGAGCTCGGAGAAGCGCGCATTCGGCTGGTATGCCGACGGAAGGGCGTCCGCGGTATTTGGTACCCATACGCACATACAGACGGCGGACGAGGAGCTGCTTCCGCGCGGCACCGCCTACATCACCGACATTGGCATGACCGGGTCCTTCAACTCGGTGATCGGCATGGACAAGGAGAAGTCCATCGAGCGCTTCATCACCCAGGCGCGCGTGAAATACGACATCGCGGAAGGAAACGTGAAGCTCAACGGGGCGCTTATTTCCATTAAACCGGACGGCAGGGCCGCCGGAATTACTAGACTTATCGTCGCGGATTAGGTAGCTTCTAATACGGGGTGGTCCAGTGCTGCTCGAATCAATCAGGAAAACTCGCGATTTAAGAAGGCTCTCCGTAGAGGAGCTGCGGCTTCTCGCGGGCGAGGTGCGCGAGAACATCATCGACGTCGTTTCAAAGAACGGGGGCCATCTTTCATCCTCGCTCGGCGTGGTCGAGCTCACCGTCGCGCTGCACTACGTGTTCAATACCCCCGCCGACAGGATCATCTGGGACGTGGGACACCAGAGCTATGCGCACAAGATCCTCACGGGGCGCAGGGAGCAATTCTCCACCCTGCGTACGCTGGGGGGCCTGAGCGGATTTCCAAAAATGTCCGAATCGCCCTTCGACGCGTTCAACACGGGGCACTCGAGCACGAGCCTGTCGCTGGCGCTGGGCGAGGCGGTCGCGCGCGATCTCAAGAGGGAAAAATACAACGTGCTCGCGGTGATAGGCGACGGATCGCTCACGGGCGGGATGGCCTTCGAGGCGCTCAACCAGGTTGGGCATTTAAAAAAGGACATCATCATTGTCCTCAACGACAACGAGCATTCCATCTCCAAAAACGTGGGCGCGATTTCCGAATACCTGCTCCGCATCATCACGGGAGGACTGTACAACAGGCTTCGCCGGCGCTCCTACGATATCATTCGGAGAATTCCCCGCATTGGCGACCGGCTGTACGATTTCATCTACAAGCAGGAGGCGCGCCTCAAGGGGCTCTTCGTGCCGGGGCTCATATTCGAGGAGATGGGGCTTCGCTATTTCGGTCCGGTTGACGGGCACAACATCGGACTCCTCATTGAAATACTCGAGGGAATAAAAAACATCAGGAACGGCCCCAAGATCGTGCACGTGATCACCCGCAAGGGAAAGGGATACGCGCCCGCGGAGCACAATCCCGCCCATTTCCACGGCGTGGGACCGTTCGACAGGGCGACCGGGGTCGTGAAAAAAACCGGGAACATCTCCTATTCCGAGATCGCCGGGCGGACGCTCGCCGAAATTTCGCGCACCGACAGGAAGGTGCTTGCGATAACCGCGGCCATGAAGCTGGGGACGGGGCTCTACGAATTCGAAAAGCGCACGCCCTCGCGGTTCTTCGACGTGGGCATCGCGGAGCAGCACGCGGTCACCTTCGCCGCCGCGCTCGCCGCGCGAGGATTCAAGCCCTTCGTTTCGATCTACTCCACTTTTCTCCAGAGGGCCGTGGACCAGATCATTCACGACGTCGCCATCATGAACCTCCCGGTGCGCCTGCTCGTCGACAGGGCCGGGGTCGTGGG
>CALMJO010000179.1 GCA_937864375.1 uncultured Spirochaetota bacterium | reverse complement strand
CATGGGTGCCCTCCTGAAGGAGAAGGAGCTGAGCCAGGCGGGCATCACGGGCGAGCGGGCCTCGTCGCTGGGGACGCTCCTGGGCGCCGACGGGCTTCTCACCGGCGCGGTAAGCGCGAACGGGGAATCGGTCCGCCCGGTGAAGGACGAGAAGACCGGCGTTACGGCCGACAAAAAATTCTTCCGCTTCCAGATGGCCGTGAGGCTCGTGAGCGTGAAGAACGGCGCGGTCGTGCTCACGATGCAGAACATTGCGCCGGAGGCCGAGCAGAACCCGGAGTTCATGGGATACGGATCCCTGGACGCGTACCGTAATCTGAGGATTCAGGGCATGAGGGATGATTTCATCGACGCGGTGAAGAAAAAATGATGCCGGCCGGAGGGCATCACTCGCGGAAAGCCCTCTTCCTGATCGCCTGGAACATCTCGGGGACGCTGCGGGTTATTAGTTCCTCCCTGAGCCAGTCGGGAAAAAGGGGATGGTCCATCTCGGCTGAATAGACGAGAAGGCATTTTTTGTCACCCCGCTCCCTGATGCTCCATACGCCGCGATTCACCGTGAAGGGTCCCTCTTCCTGTTCCCAGCGAAGTTCAAGGCCCTCCCTGTCCTCTTCCATGCGGGTAGTCATCTCCACGTTGAGCGGACCCATCCCCACCATGGTGCGCGTCCAGGCGAACCTGCCCTCCCGGCGTATGGTCTCGCTGTTTTTTATGGTGGGCATTATCTCGCCCGCATGATCGTAATCGGCGAGAAGATCCCATACGACCGCCGCGGGCGCGTCGACCTCGCCCTTCGCGGTTACGCCGGTGAAGCGACCCTCCGCACGGACCGCGAAGACCTCGACCGAGCCCCCTTCGAGCGGGAAGACGCGAACCGCCGGGTTTTCCTCCGGCGAGGCAAGCACGAGCACGGCGGCAAGGACGATCGCGGCATGGTTCATCTGTGAGTACTCCCGATTTTTGATTTATACCGATGGCAATTCAAAACCGTGAAGAAAAAATAAAGGGACGGATAAATCCCTTGCCCGGGAGAAAGTTCCCGGGCATACTAAGCTTCAAGGCAACCGAACAGGAGATGCGGAGATAAGGGCAACGGCGATTGAAGAGATAAGGATTGGGTGGCTGGTCAGTGCATCGATCTAGCAGGCCGTTAAACAATCCAATTCTTTATCCCCCTCATCTCTTCCATCTCCCTATCTCCCTTTCTTACACGCCGTTATCTTTCGTACTTGATTGGTGGAGTTTCCCGAATGAACACGGGCTCGCTTACTCGACGCCGCTATGTCCACATCGTGCTTCCCGCATTCATCGGGAGCGTGATCGCCTACCTGGACCGCGTAACATCGCGTACGCGGCGCTCACGATGAACGCCGACCTGGGCTTTTCCGCGCAGGTGTTCGGCATGGGCGCGGGAATTTTCTTTGCCGGCTACGTGCTCTTCGAGGTCCCGGGCGCGCTCATCGCCGAGCGGTGGAGCCCGCGCGCCTGGATCGCGCGCATCATGCTCACCTGGGGGCTCATCAGCGTCTTCATGGCGTTTGTCCGGACCGAGTGGCAGTTCTACCTCGTGCGCTTTCTCCTGGGCGCGGCCGAGGCGAGCTTCTACCCCGTCATCTACGCGAGCGTCATCCCGCGCTGGTTCACCGCCGCCGAGCGGCCGCGCGCGATCGCGCTCATGCTCACCTCGCTCCAGGTGTCTGCGATCGTGGGCTCGCCCGTCGCGGGCTGGCTGCTCGATACGAGCCTCGCGGGACTCGCCGGCTGGCAGATCCTCTTCATCGCCGAGGCCGTCCCCGCGCTTATCTTCGGGGGGCTGATTTACTTCTGGCTGCCGGACTGGCCCTCCCAGGCGGCCTGGCTCACCGACGACGAGAAGCACGCCCTCGCCGATTCCTTCCGCCGCGAGACGGAGGCCAAGCTCTCCGCGCGAAAATACTCCGTGTGGGAAGCGCTCAGGGACCGGGAGGTGCTCAAACTCTGCGCAATTTATTTCCTGTGGATCACGGGCTTCTGGGGCTTCAACTACTGGATGCCCACGGTCCTCAAGGAGGTGTCCGGCTGGTCGAACCTCGCCATTGGCGGTCTCATCGCCATTCCCATGACCCTCTCGCTCGCGGGCATGGTCTGGATCGGGAGCTCGTCCGCGCGAACGGGCGAGAAGCGCTGGCACGGCGCCGTCCCCGTCTTCATCGGGGCCGTGGGCATGGGAGTGGGCGTGTTTATCGAGGAGCCGATGGTCAACTTCGTATTCGTGTGCATCTCGGCGATCGGGGTCTTTGGCGCGTTCGGGGTCTGGTGGTCTTATCCCACCAGCTTCCTCTCCGGGGCAGCCGCGGCGGGCGCCGTGGGGCTCATCAATTCGGTCGGCAACACCGGCGGCTACGTGGGACCGTATTTCACGGGCTTCGTGAAGGACCTCACGGGAAGCTACCAGTGGGCGTACGTGTACCTCGCGTGCTCGCTCTTCGCGGCGGGGATGCTCATGCTTACTTTGAGGAAGAGACTGCCGTCTTAAAGACGTGTAAGAATAGGAGATGAGGAGATAAAGGATCAGCGGCGATGGAAGAGATAGAGGCAATTGATTTCAAGCCGTTAACCGAAACAACTCCCTTATCTCCCCCATCTCTTCAATCCCCCTGTCCCCCACTCTTACACATGCGCACCTGCGTCGAGCTTTCTTCCGCAGGCGCCTTTCAAGGGAGATGACGAGATAACGGCTTAACGGCGATTGAAGAGATAAGGGCAGGGATTGGGTTTGGAAGGGGCCGAGAGACGTGCAGGCCTGAATCAGGCTAAACCACAATCAATGCCTTTCATCTCCCCCATCTCATCTATCCCCCGATCCCCCACTCTTACACATGCGTACCCGCTGGAAGTTACCTCGATTTTCACCATGAACCCGCCAGCGGCGGGTCATTCTCACAGTGCGCCAGATAAAAAACCTGCCGGTCCAGTTGACTGGCGAATATTTTTACAATACATTTCCCCTATAATCACATCCCTCAACGGGGGACGCCCCATGAACAAAGAGAGAGTCTTCGAGCGGAAGGTCACGTGTAGTGTTGTGCTATTCATGATTGCATTTACAGCATGTTCGTCGGGCAGCGGCGGATCGTCCAGGGGTGCCTCCGATGTCCCTGCGTACTCGATGGAAGTGGGTTCATCGGGCGGCGTCATAAGCGATCCCAGGGGCGCCGTCGTCATCATACCGCCCGGGGCGCTGGACACGGCGACCACGATCAAGGTGAAGACCTACCAGAACAGGTCCGAGGTCATGGACCGTTTCGGGATGCCGCTGTTCAGCGCGGGCGTCGAGCTCCTGCCCGAGGGTCTGCAGTTTAATCGTCCCGTGACCGTAACAGTGCCCTCCGGCGTGAGGATGACCCCCGGGGAGCGGCGCGCCATCTCGCAGTACGACGAGGCGCGCGGCGGCTGGAAGCTCACCGGTGCGGCCGCCACTGTGGACGCCTCCGGGACCACCGTGAGTTATTCGACCACCCACTTCTGCGTGACGCTCACCTCGCCCATCATGACGGAAATCACGAGCACGTTCGCCTACCTCCTCGACTATTACCAGGGCGATTCGACGTCCGCGTTCAACGACCTCGTGGAATGGTTTGTTTCGCTTCTCCCAAACGGGAAATTTTTCGGGTTGAGTTAAATGACCTCCGGCAAAGCCGGAGGCTTACTAATGTTAGCCCCTCAAAGGG
>CALMJO010000178.1 GCA_937864375.1 uncultured Spirochaetota bacterium | reverse complement strand
AATATTAATAGCACTTTTTCCATTAATTGATATTCATAAAGTCAGAGCACTAGTTTTATTTGTTACTTTCTAGGAGGCTTTTTATTACTACTGCTTCACACGGTCAAACCTCTGGGAGTCACTCCGGCAAAGCCGGAGGTTTACCAATTTAAATCACAGATATCGCTCTCATCCTCCTCCTCGCATACCTCCTCCTCTGACCCGTGCCGGTTTATCCCGTCAGTTGGAACGCGCCCGTCTTCCAGGGTTACGCCAGTCCCCACGCCGTTAATGAAAAGCTCACCAAACTGAACTGGAAAAAACCGTATCCAACCGCCGGTTACGAGTGCGTTACGCGCGATAAATACCTTTCGTAACAGCCTGATGCAAGGCCGGGGCGTATCAGTGTAAAGGCAAGATCACGCACCCGGCCGCGGAAAAAGCCTTGAACCGTAGCACCGGATGTGCGAGTATAACCACACGGTACGTTGAGGACCATCCCGGCTACTGCCGGGCATTAAGAGTTGCGCCAAAAGGGAAAACGAGGAGCGGTCGGATGTCCGGGAAAATCGCCGTACCCATAGACCATGAACGAATAAGGGCATTGTGCGAGAAATATCATATTCGCAGGCTTTCCTTCTTCGGTTCGGTGCTGCGCGACGACTTCTCCGACACCAGCGACGTCGACGTGCTTGTTGAATTCGAGTCGGGGCATACGCCCGGCTTTTTTGGGCTTTTCGACATCGAGGCCGAGCTTTCCGCCCATCTTAGCGGCAGAAAAGTCGACATGCGGACGGTCGAGGATTTGAGTCGGTATTTCCGCCGCCAGGTTGTCGATACCATGGTGACCGGGTATGAAGCGGGACGATAAAGTATACGTGCGCCACGCCCTTGATGCGGCGCTTAAAATCCGTGAATTCACGGACCATGTCGACAGAATGGCGTTCGACCGCGACGAAAAGCTCGCGCTGGCCGTCATCCGCCTGCTGGAGGTCATTGGCGAAGCGGCAAACGGTCTGTCGCAGGAATTCCGCGACTCCAACGGGAAAATTCCATGGAGCAAGATGATCGCCATGCGAAATCGTCTGATCCACGGGTACTTTGATATCAACTACGACATTGTGTGGCGCACCGTGAAAAAGGATATTCCCGTGGTGATCCATCTCCTTGAGGAAATATCCTGAGAATTTATTGAGCCGCCGGTTATCGCAAAGCGACAGCCCTGAATCATGCCGGGCGGGAAACTAAATCTATACACGTAAGCTCTACATCTGTCTCTTATACACATCTCCGAGCCCACGAGACCGTACTAGA
>CALMJO010000177.1 GCA_937864375.1 uncultured Spirochaetota bacterium | reverse complement strand
CCGATCCGTTCGAGGTTCGCCATGATGAGCTGCGCCTTGACCCACTTCATCTGGGCCGAGGGATCAATGGTGACCGAAATCTCGCAGCACGAGCCCCCGTTCTGGAGCTCGTCGCGGATCTGCTTCATGTGCGCGCCGGTGAGCTGGATCTTCGATTCGTCGCGCGCGGTTCCGTTCGCGGCCCTGGGAGCGGCTGGGGCGGCGGGGGCCGACGATTTGCCGCTCGACACGTCCAGTATCCTCTGCATGATTTCGCTGAAATCCACATCAGGCTTCTTTCCGGAGCCCACCTGGTCGATGACCGCGCTAATGACGTCGAAGCAGTTGAAGATGACCTCGATGATTTCGGGAGTGACCTGCATGGTCTGGTCGCGGATTCCCTGGAGGAGGTTTTCCATCTTGTGGGCCAGGTCGCTCAGGTCGTTCAGCCCCACGAACGCCGCGGAGCTCTTCAGGGAATGAGCCGCCCTGAAAATATTGTTTATGACTTCATGGTCCTCAGGATTTTTTTCCAGGTACAGGAGGTTCTGGTTCAGCTCCTGGAGCTGCTCGTCGGCCTCTTCAAGAAAAATGTCCTGGTACTCACCAAGGGAAAACGCCATTGCAGTAACCCCGCTTCATTAGTATCGTGCGCTCCCGCGCGTGTTCGTCCCGCCTGCCGGCGCGCCTAGACCGCCGCTTCCTGCTCGCTCTGGGACCGCGAGAAAAGCATGCTGTCCAGCTTCAGGATAATGATCAGCCTGTCGCGCAGGCGCCCAATCCCTTCAATGAATTCCTCGGAAATCCCCTCGATGAGCTCCGACGGGGGATCTATGTGCGTGAGCGGCAGCCTCACCACCTGGTACACGTTGTCCACCAGCAGGCCCACGAGCTTTTCCCCTATCTCGATGACGATGATACGCGTGAGATCGGTCACCTCGCCCGCCGGGAAGCCAAACCGCTCACGGACATCCACGACCGGGATCACGCTGCCGCGCAGGTTGATGACGCCCTTGATGAACCCGGGCGTATTGGGAAGCCGGGTGATTTCGGGCATCCTTATGATTTCATGAACCTTGAGGATGTCGATCCCGTATTCCATCTCGTCCAGCAGGAAGCTGACCAATTGCACGATGTCGGTTTCGACCTGCTCGGCCTCCCTGGATTCGGCGTCCTCGTTCAGGGTGAGGTTGTTTTTTCCCTTTAGCAGCTCGTGAATATCCATTCGGAAATCTCCGCCAGAGTGTAATGGGCCCGCTAAAACGCTGTAACATATCACCGTAAGCGACAAAGCAGGGTATTTCAAGAACTTTTTTACCCTTATAAGGATAGCTCTTTATGCGCATTTTTAAAGAAATATTCTTGCCTCCGCGCGGGACGCAATGCGATACACTTCAGGCATGTACGTAGGCATAGATATCGGGTCCATAAGCGCGAAGATCGCCGTTGCGGACCGGGGGGGCCTTCTCCAGTATGCCGACTACCGGTACCACCGGGGAGACCCGGCTGGCTGCCTTGCCGCCCTCCTGGCGCGCGCGAGGGAGAACGGGCACCATACCCTGGCCGCCCTGTGCACCACCGGCTCCGGGAGGACCTATGCAGGCTCCCTGACGGGTGCCGACATGGTCCGCAACGAGATAACCGCGACCTGGAGGGCGGCGATTCAGGTGATGCCCGGCGCCCGTACCGTCATCGAGATAGGCGGACAGGACTCAAAGCTGATCGTGCTCGAGAACGGGGAAATCCGTGATTTCAGGCTGAATTCGGTGTGCGCCGCGGGAACGGGCTCCTTCATCGAACAGCAATCGGCGCGACTGGGACTGAGTCCCGCCCGGCTCTCGGATCGCGCGCTCGGGGCCGTACGGTCCGCGCGCTTCACCGGCCGGTGCACCGTGTTCGTGGAGACCGAAATGATAAACCTCCAGCAGCGCGGCTTTGGCCTGGAGGCGATCGCGGCGGGCCTGTTCGATGCCGTGGCCGAAAACTACCTGAATGACCTCTCGCCCGGGATGAAAATCGAACCCCCCGTGCTCTTTTGCGGCGGCGTATCCCAGGTCGGGGCCGTGCGCCTCGCCTTCAGCCGCAGGCTGGGGATGGAAATAACGGTGCCGCCCTCCAATACCGTCATGGCCGCGCTGGGCGCCGCCCTCCTTGCCCTGGACCAGCACCCTCCCGGAACCGGCGGCCCCGCGAGGGAATTGCCCGCGGCCATCACCGGCCCCGTGCTTCCCGTCCCCGACTCGTGCGCCAGGACCGACTGCCTCGAGTGCGGCGCCTGCCTCATGAAAAAACCCTCCCGGTGATCACCGGAAGGGTTTTTCAATCTTATTCCGATTCGAGCGTCAGCGCACCAGGAAGCGGTTAAATGAGATTATCTGGCCGCTGTCCAGGCCCAGGTAGATCTCGTTCCCCGTAATGCTCGCCGCCGTGTTGATGCGCGCCTGGGTCGCGTAATTCCACTGGACCCGTCCTTCACGATCGAGCGCATAAAGGGTCTTTTCCACCGACACGTAGATCGCCTCGTCCGTGTAGGTCATGTTGTTGCGAACCGGCCCTCCCAGGTCGCGGGAATAGAGCGGGGCGCCGTTCACGAGGGCAAAGGCCGCGATCCTGCCCTTCACTCCCGCGACGATGATCCGGTCATAGAGCACGAGCGGCTGCACCGCGACTGGTTCGCCCGCTTCCTTTTTCCATAAAATGGAACCGTCGACGGCGCTCACCGCTGACACGTTCCCGTAATAGCTCACGGCGAAGATGATATTGTTCGCGAACACGAACTTCGACTTGCCTCCCAGGTCGACGGACCAGGCCTGCTTGCCGTTCACTGCGTTCAGCGCATACAGCCGTCCGTCGGCGCCGGACACGAACAGGGATCCGTTCGCGAGCATGGGCGTTTCGAACACGCCCGCCTCGAGCTGGCTCTTCCAGTTCACGGCACCGTACTTGTTGATCGAGTATACGCAGCCGCGCGCGGTGGCCGCGTACACCTCCATGGGCGTTACGACCGGCACCATGCTGTTGATGAGCGCGCCCTCAAGCTTCTGGCTCCACAGCACCCGTCCGTCATAGGTCAGGACCGCGTGCAGGTTCTCATCCGCGGTCGCGAAGTAGAGCACGTTCCCGTCCGCGATGATACCCGAGGAGATGGGGCTTCCCATGTCGCGTTCCCACCTCTTGACCGCCGTGGCCCTGCTTATGGCAACCAGCATTCCCCTGTTCGTCGCGCTGATGATGTCCATGCCCCAGTAGATCACGCCCGTGACCGTCTCTTTCATGTCCAGGTTCCAGCGCAGCCTGTTGAGGGGCAGCGGGCGCTGCAGCGCGACCATCCTGTCGAGCGACTCGCCCTGCTTCACCTCGTATTCGTACTGCGCATCCTGGTAGCCCTCGGCCTGAACCTTTACCGTATAGGTCCCGGGTTTGACCTCCATCCTGACCTCGCCGGTCCCCGCCATCTCACCGTTCACGAAGATGGAAGCGTTGCCCGGAGTGGCCTTGAGCCTGAGCTCGGACTTGACGATTTTTTCCTCGACGACCTTGGGCTTCACGGGTTCAACGACCTTTATGGTCTCGAACTCCTTCCTGAGGTCCTTGAGCGCGGGGGTTTCCTTGATTTCGGCGGTCTTCATGGATTTCGCGGATGCGACTTCTTCGATGACCTTCGCGGTTTCGGCCTTTTGCAGCTCCTGTAATAGCTCCTTCTTGACCTCGGCCTTTTTCTCCTCGGTCATCGCCGCCTTTTCGGCCTTTTCCGCCTTCTCGACCTTTTCGACTATCTTTTCGACCTTCTTGTTGGTTTCTTCGACCGCCTTCGCCTCGACCTTGCATTCCTTGTTTTCCGTCACGGTGACTGCGCTCTTCTGGATCTGCTCCTCGAGCTTCCTGATAACCTCGGAATCCTTCACGGGCGCGTCCTTGATGTTTTCAAGGGCGGGAATGCGCTTGGCGACCTGTACCTTCCCGTCCACGACCTTGACCGTGGTGTCTTTCGCCGGATCGGCCTCCACCACGAACA
>CALMJO010000176.1 GCA_937864375.1 uncultured Spirochaetota bacterium | reverse complement strand
AAAGCTCTCCTGCTGCCAGCCGTCAATGGTGAGGTACTGGTGAAAGTATCCCAGCCGGTAGAGAAGCCCCACGCCGGTGAGGGGTATTCCGAGCTCGCTCGCGGATTTCAGGTGGTCCCCCGCCAGCACCCCCAGCCCTCCCGAGTATATCTGCAGGCATTCGTGGATCCCGAACTCGGCCGAAAAATACGCGATCTGGGCGTCCTTGAGGTCCGCGTAGTTTTCCTCGAACCAGGACTTTTTCGTCATGTGCCAGTCGAGCTCTTCCTCGACGCGGCTCATGTGCGCGATGAAGCTTTCGGACTCGGCCGCGGCATCGAGCTCGTCCTGGGAGAGCCTGCCGAGCATCGCTATGGGATTATGGCTCGATTCGCGCCACTCCTCCACGTCGAGACGGCGAAAAAGCTCTATCGCCTCGAAGTTCCATGCCCACCAGAAATTGCGCGCGATCTTCCCGAGCGGTTTAAGTTTTTCCGGCAGGTACGGAATAACCCTGAATTTACGGATGCGTGCCATAGTCCCCCTGATGTCAGTGTCTGTGTGTATGGCCGGGCGCGTGGATGGTGCGCGCGAACCTGTACCGATGTTCACGGTATACTGCATGCATCATCCAAGGGCAAGTAAATTTCATCCCGGACCGGGATCCGGGTCGCCCTGCGGGGGCTTTCCAGCGCCCGCCCGTGATCCAAATAATGCTTGCGCGACCGCCCTTTCCGCGCCCAGATTATCGCCATGCCACCGGTACGAATCGTGCTTTGCCAGCTTCCCCTTGGGATTACCCTGGCGCATGAGGATGCGGATTCCATCCGCGCCTTCAGCCCGCATTTCGTCTGCTTTCCCGAGTACTTCTTCGTCAACAGGCGGCTGGGCAATCACGTCCAGACGCCCCACAACTACCGCCGGCAGCACGCGCGGTTGAAGATGATGTCGCAAAGCCTCAACACCGTCGTGATTGGCGGTTCCATGCCCGAAAAGGCCGACGGACGTCTCTACAACACGAGCTTCGTGTACGACCGCGGCAGCATGCTGGGTTCCTACCGCAAGCAGAACCTCTTTTTCGCCGAGGAGGGAACGATTACCCCCGGGAAGGGATTCACCACCTTTGAGGCCTACGGCCTCCGGTTCGGGGTGCTGATTTGCGCGGATGTATTCAAGGACGAGAGTTTCCTTGAAATGAAACGGTGTGGTGCGCATCTCCTATTCATTCCAACCTTTTCACCGCGAAGGATCGAGGGTGTCCAGGAGAAATTCATGCGCGACAATGACATCTTCGTCAGGGGGGCCAGGCTGTCAGGCGCCCTGGTCGTGAAGGTGTGCGGGGTGAAATCACCGTATCGAGATTTCCTGCAGGCGCGCAGCCTCGTGGCCGACCAGCAGGGCGTCATTTACCGGGTACGCCCGGACCAGGAAGACAGCCCGCTTTTCATCGCGTGCGAGGTCGAAATCCCGTAGGGGAGAATGCCATTCTCCCCTACAGCGCGATACGTTTCCGGATGAAGCTGGGGAGCGAGAACGATCCCCTGTGAATCCCCGCGTTGTAATAGGTAAGCTGCGGTTCAAGCTCATTCGCCCGTGCTTCGTTGAAACCGTCGAGCGGGTGGTACTTCTTCGAACAGAAGGTGAATCCTATGACACCGCTGGGATAGGTGGGAACCACGGTAAAATAATACCCTGAAACGGCATAATGCTTTTTTGCATACCCGGTGAGCCGCTTCACGATGTCCCCGTGATAATAGAAAGATTCGGACTGCGTCACGGCGATCCCGTCTACGCGAAGGCATTTTTTCATGGCCACGTAGAATTCTTCGGAAAACAGGACCTCGGCGGGCCCGATGGGGTCCGAGGAGTCCACCATGATAACGTCGTAGGTATCCGGATGCCGCTCGATGAACTTCGCGCCGTCCTCGTTGTACACCTTGACCCTTGGGTCGCCGAACGAGCACGCCATCTGCGGCAGGTGCTTCCTGGAGAGCTCGACCACCTCGCCGTCTATCTCGCACAGGTCAACGCGCTTCACCCCTGGGTGCCTGAGCACCTCGCGGATGGTGCCCCCGTCACCCCCGCCTATCACCAGGACATTTTCAGGGTTTTTATGCACGCACAGCGGCACATGGGCGATCATTTCATGATAGGCATGCTCGTCCCATTCGGTGCACATGATGACACCGTCCAGCACGAGCATGCGACCGAACGGCTTGGTATCATAGACCTCGATCCGCTGGAACTGCGAGTCTTTTTTCTCAAGTATGTTGTTGATCTTGATTTTAAGAGTGCGGCCCGCATCGAACTCAAGGATTTCTTCAAACCAGAGATGTGATTCAATGGGCATAGTTTTCACCCCCCATATAAAAACACCGGCCGGGGGGCTTTCCCCCCGACCAATATCAGGAATTTCGCAAAAACGCTACTTGCGCAACGTCACATTGAGAGCGTAATCCGTCCCCTTGAAGTAGCTCAGCGTAAAGTGAGCGACAACGTCGGGATCGTAATACTTGCAGCTGAATACGTCAATATACGCGGTATTCGTAAGGTTGGCGAAATGACCCGAAATCAGCGACGTCTCTATAAGCTGGGTCATCGAGTAACCCGCAACGCGCTCGTCCTCGCCAAAGTTGACCACCTGGGTCTCCCCAAAGCGCTTCATCTCGATCAGGTCGCAGAGCTGTATCACATACTGGCGTATCATCTCGGCATCCCGGATGATCATGGGATCGCAGTTATGTATATCCACGCTGCTGTACAATCCCCACGCGCCCAGCTCGTTGAAGTTGTCAATTGTGGGGATTGTTTTGAGTATGCTTTCGCTATTCAACGTAGCCTGCATTTTCGACCTCCCTGAAGGAAAGTATCTCTTTGGCTTTGGTATTTTCGGAGAGTATGCCTCTCTGAAATTGGAAAATGGAGCACCGCTCAGCTTCAAGCTCGCTCTTGATATGATCCAGAGCGGCGGTATAGTCCAGGTCTCCGCACGTGAATACGTCCACCGCGGCATACCCATGCTCGGGCCACGTATGTATGGTAAAATGCGACTCCGCTATTACGATGACGCCGCTTATTCCGTAGGGAGAAAACTTGTGGAAAAAGGGCTTTATTATCGTGGCACTAGAGAGTTCGGCAGCGGCCATCATTACCTCCTCAACCTTTTTCACATCGTTAATGTGGAACACATTACAGTTGAAGAGTTCCGCTATCAAGTGTGTGCCCAAACCCTCCATGGCAAAACCTCTATTCATTAAATATCTTCTACACTTACGTGAGTGTATGCTTTAAAACTGTTTCACGCTTGAAGATATGCCCTGGGGATTTTAGATCCCTCTAGCCGTTTGTCCGGGGTTACGGCGGGTACCGTCCATTATGCCTGCCCACCGGCCCTTCATTTCGCGTTGTTTGGCAAATCACAGGTATTGCGACCTGTAGGAAATATCACCCCCCTTGCGATTGCTCCAAACCATACACTGAACTATGGCAGAAAATTCAAGAACATTAATCCCACTACACAAGAAAAAAACGGAAAATTCAAACCTTTTTTAAAAAACGTCCCGGATCCTGAGAAATAAATTTCCAAAATGTAAACAGTTTAATTTTTATAACTATCAACTTCATTCCGATGAGCTTTAATCACCGACCAAACACCTGCCATAAACTCCGCCCAGCCCGATGGTGCCCAATAATTAATGTTCATCATGAATAAATTGGCAAAGTATGGGATTAATTACTCCAAATATTCAAGCAAAAAAAATTATGTCTCCCGAAAAAAGTGAAGGTTTTCCGGCGCGGCCCCGGCGGTGTGGTCATAAATTGATGATCATTTTAACATTTTTTTGGGCTGGCGTCGGCGCGCTCGCCGCGGGCTCCCGTCCCGGTGAGCGCCGTCACGCGTACCGGCAGGATTGTTCCCGCGCAATCGGGGTCAATCGAGTCCGTATTGAGCTCTATCCTGATATAATTCTGTCTCTTATACACATCTGACGCTGCCGACGAATAGAGAGGTGT
>CALMJO010000175.1 GCA_937864375.1 uncultured Spirochaetota bacterium | reverse complement strand
AGATCTAGTACGGTCTCGTGGGCTCGGAGATGTGTATAAGAGACAGAAGTATTCCCGCACCGTGGCGTTCTGCCCCCTCAATATCTGGCTGATAGTGCACCCGGCATTCCCCGCGTCATCGAGCACAAAGCGGAAGTCACGCTCAACGGTGTCGGCCATACCTGACCGGACCGTTTTTCGTTCGTATCCTGTCCCGGCCAGAACAAGGGCCTCGCATCCCTGGAGAGAGGGGTTAACGCTTGCGAATCCGGAATACTTTTTAGAAAAATCAAGCCAGGTCCCCTCCGCGCCCACTTCCGGGATGTACAGTAGGATGTCGGTGTAGACATCGGGAGAAATGAATCCCCCCGGATCGGGAAGATCCTTCCGTCGCACGAAAGCCGGGTACGATTTTATTCCGCATGCATCCAGGATGTTCTGCGCAAGCAGGACCTTGTCCTCGGGTGTTCCCCTTTTTTTGTATTCGACGTCCCTGGGGCTGTCCGGGTAATAGAGCGCCTCCCCGGAAAGGTCGATCTCGTTCTCCACGTGCGCAAATACCTTCGTTACCGACTCTTCGGGGCTTTTCGAAAGGAACCGCTGTGCATTCGCCTCCTTCCCGCTCCCAGGCTTGTTCATGAGAAGGCCGGAATACCAGAGCATGAAATCGCTCGCATCGAGCATGGTGGAGGCGGCGATGTAGGGCAGGTGGTTCCCCGCGCCGCCCGCGTAATCCTCGTGCTTGACGTAGGGAAGATCGCGCAGCGCGATGGAATATACCGTGGCGTCGCCGCGCGGCTCGCGAACCGGATTGATTCCGGTGCCATGTCCAAGGGCAATGCGCATCGTGGCCGGAACGATGATTTTGCAGGACAACTCGCGCACGGGCTCCTCGAAGTCTTGCAGGAGCATGAAGGGAATCACGGTGAAGTCCGCTCCTCCCTGGATCGAGAAGGGATTGTCGATATAGTACGATACATGAACGATCGATTTTTCTTTCAGGAAGGACAGGTTGATGAATTGATATCCATTCACTTCCTCGATGCGGTATGAATCGGTATACGTTCCGTCGCCGGCATAGACCCTGGCGCGCAACGGATGCATCGTTCCGCGGAAGGGCACCTTGTATTCTCCCAATTTCTCCACTCCCTTCTGATCATGGACGTAGAATACGTCGTCGCATAGCGCCCTCGTGCTTCCATCCTCGTTCAGTCCGAACACAAGGCTCCGGTACACTATTTCCGATGAATAGGCGCCATGTTCCTGCATCGACCACTCAATGATGCGCGCATCGGCGGTTCCGTTCCTGTATTCCGAAAGCGGCGGTTCGATTCTTCCTTTCCTTACATAGTCCAGCAGGTCCGCGGTGGAAAAATCCGACGGGTTCAAAAGGAGCGCCTTCTGCCAATCCATGGAAGGGTCGTTGCCTTCGAGGTAGCTCACCAGGCCAAGCCGCACGAGGTCCGCAGGCTTGCTCCTGGCAAGCGAATTCCTGAAGAGCAGCCGCCGCGCCCTGGAATAGTCCCCTGAATCAACGAGCACATCGATGCTTGCATCATTGAGGCTGCCTTCCCGGTTGAACTGCTCGATCAGGGACAACGCCTCGCCGTTTCTTCCCTGGCTCCTGAGCAGCGCGAACAAAATAGTGAATGCCTTTTCATGCGATCCCTGCGCCAGCACCCCGCGGCACAGCTTTTCACTGCGCACCGCGTCGAGTACACGATAGTACTCCGCACGTTCCAGGGATGGAGACACGGAATGGGGAAAATCACGGGCAAACGCGGTTGCATGCTCATCGAATTCCTTTTCATACTGAAGCGCGCGAAGGAGCTCAGAATAATCCTCACGCAGGGGGAGGTAGCGCGGCGCCCGGGAGACCAGCTGCGCCCCCATTGTGCATGCCTCCCTCAGGCTTCGCTGCTCGATCAATTTCTGAAATTTGCGATGGGCGACCGGAACGAAGTCGGGAAATTCAGAGGAAAGCGCATCAAGGATGCGCGTGGCCTCGAGCGCATACGCGGAATCCCGCGCTCCGTGACTGTGCTCAAGCATTGAAGAGGCCAGAAAATAACGGTTAATTCCCCTGGTGTCCTGAACGCACGCCCTGGAGTAATATGCGATAGCCTCGTCGCTGTCGAGCTCCTGGAAGTAATTACCCAGCTTGAAATACGACTCCGCCGATCCGGCCCTCGATTCATCGACCAGCTCCCGGTACGGGTACTCCATGATCTCAGTGCCGGTACGTGCGTTGAACACCATGATGTCCGGATCGGGTGCGCAGGGAAGCGGTACATCGTTCACGTCGCTGGTCATCATGCGGAAGGACCAAGCCCTCCCTCGCATGACCTTGATCATCACCGTGGTACTCCCGTTCCCGTTCACCTCGAGAACCCTGGTGCTGCGGAATGTCTCACCCTCCACGTTACGCAGCGCCTCCTTCCCGTTCAGAAACACCACGTACGAGCATTCGGACTGGATTCTCAGTCGGACACTCCCCGAATGCGCCAGCGTGGTTATTGCATAGGCGACGCCCTTTTCAGGGTACAGCAATTCATTGAAATCGAGCAGCGCATCGGCCCTTTCGATCTTGACGCTTTTCCTTTCCATAGAGCGCAAATCCCGGGCCGCCTCGGGGAGCCATGGGTAGTTGATATCGTACGCGCCATACCGGTGATACGGGCCGCTGATGCTCCATTCCCTGACCGGCGCAAGGCCGTCCACGATGCCTTTCACCTCCCGGGGCTCCCGCGCCGCCGCAAGCTTCTCAAGCTGCAACCCGATTTTCATGATGAAGAAATTGCGCCGGGATTCCGGAAGCTCCGCGCAGCGTCCCAGGATCGAATTCAAGGCCTGTTTTACCCTCGCATGCCCGGCGACATCGGCAAGCCGCACGAGATCCGGTAGAAAGAGGGCGCTTTCCGGGGCATGGATATTGTTCTGGAGGAACAGTTCCATGTGGTCGTAGAGCGCTCCCAGTTCGCCCCGGTACAGATCCTCGTGAAGCGCCTGGATGTCCTTCCACGGTTCCGCGTGGCCGGAGGCGCCTGCAAGCGCCAGCGCCGCAAATATGACCTGTATCACCGCGATCAAGCGTCCCGGGAAACCGACCCGGGAGCCGGGCGAACGCTCGACTGAATGCCTCATTGTGTTCCGCCTCCCTGCCGTTCCCGTACCAGGACGATGCGCTCGCCCTCCTTGCGGGCGATGAAGAGCGCGAATTCCCTGAACTTCGCATACTCATCCGCGGTTATTCGGTACCTTTTAAGCCTGATCACGGACCGTACCTCGATCACTCCTGCCCCACGGTCGCTGAAGGCGAACTCCGCCTCGAACGACGGATGCGAATACCTCTCGCCGGACGGAAGCGAGACCACTGAATACCCCCTGGGCATGATATACCTGAGCTCAGTGACGGTTTCCCATTTCTGCACGAGGACGACGGGCTGGGCCCGTTCCTTCATGAGCGCGTAGTCCCGGTAAAAGTCCGATTGAATGATGAACGGCCTGATCCACGCGTTCTCCCCGGATATCTGCATGAGCGCGGGCACCCGTATCTCGTAGGTATAACGCACGGGCTCATTCAGTGCGGTGCTTTTCACCATGAGATTATCGATCTGGGCTCCCGGAAAGATTCCATTCCAGTATCCCGCGATTTCCTGGCTCTTGTTTCTCGTGTCGAGAAGAAAATCATAGCGTACGCCGGGAGCGAAATCGCCCGCCTTGACGATCTCGCGTACGAGTCCGGCGCTCCCGTTTTCCAGGACGGTGACGACCGTGCGCGCCGAATCGAAGTTTTGCACGTACGCGCGGTCACCGGTGTTGATTATCCTGTACCCGTCTTCTCCGATCACCAGCGTGTTCACATCACGGTCCGAAGCCGGCAGCTCCCGGTACCCGCACATCCTGGCGGTCGCATCGAGAAAGATGCCCCCCGCGACATCCGCGAAGCAGATCGCATGGTTGAACTGTCCCACCGAGGGGATCGAGAAATCCGCCTCCCCCTTCTCCCGGGTCCTGAGCAGCGCGATTCGTGCGGGGACGCCCGCCTCCTGTAAAAGCGCCACAAGCACCATGGACATGTCCTTGCAGTCGCCCATGCGCGTCGCGTATACCAGGTCGGCGCGCCGCGGCTGGAGCCCGCCGATGCCGAGCTCGAACCCCACGTAACGTATCTCGGCGCTCACATGCTCGTATATTTTACGCACTCGCTCCTCGGGCGTGTCTGACGGCGCTACGAGCTCGCGGACCTTTTTCTTCATCTCCTCGCTCACCGTGTTTCTTCCCCTGAGGAGGGACGCGTACCACTGCTGGACCTCGTTCCAGTCTTTCTGGGAAAGGAAAAACGCCGCCGGCTGAAGGTCGAAGACCGGCGGCATCGCGGATTCAGATTTCAGCGGCGCGATGTTCTCGAGGGAAACGCAGTACACCTTTCGCCCGTCGGCCCTTACCTCCTTTAAAGACGAGGGGGGGATGTCCTTGAGCCTGCAGAATATCTCTTTCTCCCCTGGGACGCTCACCAGCATGTTCGCGCGCATCACTCGGTATTCCCCGCCGGTCGCGACCCTCTCCCCGAAAGCCCCGTGGAAAAGGGGACCGGATTCGCTCTTCAGGCGGTAGCGAAAATCGATGATGCTTCCGCGCCGCAGGGAGGGAAGGTTGATCGTTCGGGCGCTCAGATCATAGTAGAGCCGGCTTTCCGGCTCGGAGAGCGAATGGGTGTACCCTTCCGTTGCGTCGATCCTGCTCCCGTCATTGATCACCGTGCACCGTACATCGGAGAGGCGATCCACGGCGGGGTCGAACACAATGTACTGCTGGCGAAAGTCATTGAGTACGCTTTCCTGCTGCAGTTTGTAGACCTTTCTTATCCAGCGCTCGTAGGAGCCGTCCGCCAGCACCCGGTACATGGTCTCGTCGAGCAGCACGACCGCCGGCTCCGCGGCGTAGGGCTCCGCGCGTTTTTCGAGCTCCTCAATGGTGCCCTCGAATACAAGGCCCCGGCCCTCCGGTGCGGGCGGGCGTATGGTTTCGATATACTGCCTGATGTAAAAATTGTTCGGATCGCACCCGAGCGCATTGTTCAGGAAGTACAGGGCCAGCTCCTCCTTCCCGAGCGAATGATAAGCGACGCCCAGGTCGAACAATACCCTGCTGTCAAACGGGGAAACCAGGCTGGCTGCCGACAGGTAGGGGATGCAATGCGCGCTTCCCTGCGTGTTCCGGATGTGTTCGGCCAGCCGGTAGCGCATCGATACATCGGAGGGAAACATGGAAATTCCCGAGAGCAGTATGCTCTCCGCCTGCTCGTTCCTCCCGAGCTTTTCGGAGCATGACGCCATTCTTAGAATTATCCGCTTCGAATACCGGTCGCCCGTGTGCGCCGCCGTGTAATGCTCAAGCGCGTCTCCATAATCCTCGCTCGCGAAATGCAATTCGCCCAGGATGTATCTCCCGACCAGGGGGTATTTCGTCGCGCATACCTTTTTGGCCTCGCGAAACGCCTCGTATTCGAGACCTTTCGCGCTCAGCGCCCCTGCGCTCGCCCACGCCCCCGACGGGGTTCCGGAATTAATGCCCCTGATCACCGAGAGTATCTGAAGGGAATCGTCGATGAACTTGTTTTCGAGCTTGATCTGCGCGCGAAGGGCGAGCGCCTCCACATGAGAGGGATCCAGGGCCAGCGCTCTCAAAATATACGCATCCTGCTTGTCAACCTCGTCCTCGCAGAGTGCGTGGTAGTAGTTCGCCGCAGGTCCGTAGAGCGGATCCGTCCCGGCGGCTGCCAGGCAGGCAGTAGCCTCGCGTCCCTCCTCGCTGTTGAGCCCGGAACAGTAATACAGGTAACCCGCAAGAAAACCGGTGCGCGCATCCGAACCGATCTTCGATTCCATTGATCCGAGCGCACGGATGCCCGAAACCGAAAGCACCGTGGGGCCCTTCTGCGCCTTCTCCAGGCCCGCCCCGGCGTTACCCGCGGCATTGCCGCGCTCGTCCGTTACGCGTATTGAGCACACGACCCCGCCCCTGTGCGAGTCTCCCGACTTGACGAGCAGGGAATGCGCCCCCGCGGGAAGATTCACCTCGATGCAATACTGGTCCTGCCCGTAGCCATGGCGCTTCCGATTGGAGAAAATCAGCACCCCGTCGATCCAAATATCCATATACCCGGTTTTGCCGACATAAATACGGCGGATCCCGTCTTCCGTCGCCGCAATTGGCCGTGAGAGAAAATACACGCTGCCCTGTGTTTCCATATTGCGGTCAGAAACATCTACCGCCCCGGTATACGATGCGGAGGCGTGAAACCACTTCACCGGGTAGAGCTTGCCCATGTAAGTCGCGTCGCCCGCGATTTCCTTCTGCGGCGGGAACACGGTTTCAAACTCACCTATTCCCTCGTTTCGGAATGGACCGATCATCTCGAAGTCGGTAAGGTACCCGAGTGAATCCAGGACCACCTGCGCCTCCCCGGGCCTTCCCAGCCTCAGCAACAACTGGTTTCTGAGAAGATGAACGCGCGCTGCCAGCACCGGGTCCGCCGTCGCCGGGCCGGCACCGACTATCCTGTCGCACCATTCAAGCAGGGGACCGTACAGCTCCGCATATTCCAGTAATTCGCCCATCCGGAACATGTTTATCTCGAACGTCACGGGGTCATTCACGGCAAGGGTCCATCGGGCGACCGCGTCGAGGGCCTGGAAATAGTTTCCGCGCGATTTCTGCGCAAGGTATTCCCTCTCCCGCGCGGCGCCTTCGTCCGCCGCGACCAGTGGCGCTGCACCCAATACGCAAGCGGCGACGACCGACGAGGCAATGAGGGCTTTTCGTATATTCATCATCATACCATGTTTCATTTTTTATCCAGAAGCGCCGCCGCGCGATTGAGCACGATCCCGGCTTCATTCTTTCGATCAAGCACCAGGAGCATATGGGCGTAGCCCAGGTATGCGTCGTGAAAATACGGAAATTTCTCGATGCACTGCCGGTACAATTCCTCGGCCTCCAAGGTCCTGTGTTGCGCCTCGAGCGCCTTAGCGCACTTGAAGATGGGGAAGGGATTCGCCTCGCAGGTCGCCATCACGGATCGATAGTAATGTTCGGCCTCCGTGAATATCTCCTTCTCGTAAAAAATATCCCCCAGCTCGATCGCGGCATAGAGGCTGCAGGGATTTCGCTCCTTGAGCATCACGAGCACCCTCACCGCGTCGTCCTGGCGCGCCGAATTTTTGTACAGCATGTAGAGATTGAAATACGCGTTCGCGATCGCGTCGTCCGCCCCCAGGATATTCTGGAACAGCCGTTCGGCGTCCTTGTAGCGCTCCATCTCCACGTACAGGCAGGCGATGTTGTTGAGGGCGCGCGGATCGCGCTCACCCGGGCCCAGGAGGGCCTCATACTCGGCGAGCGATCTTTTCAGGTGGTCCGGGGCGGTCGAGGCGATATGATGGTAACGGGCGAGCATCCAGTGGTCGGCCCTGCTCTTTGAAATTTTGAATTCGAGATCGGCCGCTCTTTTTTCCGAGAGCTCCGTAATCGCCTCCGGAAACTGCAGGGACAGCTCCATCCCGGCACCTGTGTACCTCCTGAATTCGCCGTCGTTCCTCGTTTGCATCCCCGCGCATCCCCAAACTCCGGTCACGAAGATCGCGGAGAGGAACAGGAATCCCGCATATTTGCGTAACATTTTACTGAATGAGGTTTTCATAATGCCGTGTGTAAGAATAAGTTTGGAAACCAAAAATAAAAGCAAAAAATAAATATCCTTGATTTTTTGCATTTTAGGCGAGGATGCTCTACACACATGATCGTGATCACGACGCCGCACAGGAGATCGCCATGAAAAAGTC
>CALMJO010000174.1 GCA_937864375.1 uncultured Spirochaetota bacterium | reverse complement strand
TTCCCGTCGCGCGCGATCTCGCGGGCTATGGAATCAGGAACGTCACCATCGCCCCCGGAATATTCGACACGCCCATGATGGCCTCGTTTTCGCCGGAGATCCGCGAGGCGCTCGCGAAGAGCATTCCCTTTCCCCCGCGCCTGGGAAGGCCCGACGAGTTCGGCGCGATGGTCGCGGTCGTCATTGAAAACAGCCTGCTGAACGGGGAGACGATCCGCCTCGACGGCGCGCTCCGCATGGCGGCGAAGTAGAACAAGAGGCGTGTAAGAATAGGAGATGTGGGGATAGAAGAGATAAGGAAGATAAAGGATTCGAGTTACTGTTCATCGATATGCTTGATGGCAATTATTCGGACCTTCTGATCAGCACATGGAATTAGTGTGTGAGTACTTCGGCCAATTCGTCAAAAACCCTTGTCCTTATCTCCTGAATCTCATCCATCCCCCTATCCCCTTTTCTAACACGAAAACAGGCATTGTTATGCGTAATGGCTCAGTATAACCACAAATGGACACGAATCGACACGAATATCATATTTCGTGTTCATTCGTGGTTAATAAAAACCACGATAGTCCATATTTTCATTCGTTCCGGGTGACGGCCTGCCGTCATGCTGAACTTACACGTCTTTATTGCATTTTTCACTTGAAGTAAACTCGAACTGGAGAGAAGGAGACCAACATGAAGGAAGTGGTAATCGTAAGCGCATGCCGGACGGCGCTGGGATCATATAACGGGTCGCTTGCAGGAATAGGCGGGACGAAGCTGGGCGCGATCGTGATCGAGGAGGCCATGAAGCGCGCGGGAATCAGGAAGGAGCACGTGAACGAGGCCGTCATGGGCATGGTGCTTCCCTGCGGCTACGGGCAGAACCCCGCTAAGCAGGCGGTCGTGCAGGCCGGCATGCCCTGGGAAGTGGAAGCGATCACCGTAAACAAGGTGTGCGGCTCCGGCCTCAAGGCCGTGATGCTCGGGGCGCAGGCCATCCAGTCCGGGGACGCGGACGTGGTCGTCGCCGGTGGCATGGAGAACATGAGCATGGCCCCGTACTATCTTGAAAAGGCGCGGTTCGGCTACCGCATGGGGAACGAGAAGATAAAGGACCACATGGTGCACGACGGCCTCTGGGACGTGGTGAACGATTTCCACATGGGGGGCTCCAACGAGCTCTGCGCGGAGCGCTACAACATCACCCGCGAGGACCAGGACCGGTTCGCGGCGGAGTCCTACCGCAAGGCGCTCGAGGCCATCAACGCGGGCCGGTTCAGGGACGAGATCGTTCCCGTTACCGTGAAAGGGAAAAAGGGCGACGTGCAGTTCGACACGGACGAGTGTCCCCAGCCCACGGACTACGAGACCCTCGCGAAGATGAAGCCCGCCTTCAAGGAAGGGGGAACCGGGACGGCAGGGAACGCGTCCATCATAAGCGACGGGGCCGCCGCGGTCGTGCTCATGAGCCGCGAGAAGGCGAAGGAGCTTGGATGCACGGTGCGCGCCACCGTGCGCGCGCAGGCGTCCTATGGGATCGACATGAAGTACGTGCTCGTGGCCCCCATCTGGGCCATTCCCAAGTGCCTCAAGAAGGAAGGCATCTCGAAGGACGACATTGACCTCTGGGAGGTGAACGAGGCCTTCAGCGGCTCGAGCGTCGCGGTGATAAAGGAGCTGGGCCTGGACCAGTCGAAGATCAACGTGAACGGCGGAAGCGTCGCGCTGGGTCACCCAATAGGCGCGAGCGGATGCCGCGTGCTCGTCACCCTCATCCACGAGCTCGAGAAGCGCGACAGGCACACGGGGCTCGCGACCCTCTGCCTGGGCGGCGGAGAAGCGGTGGCGCTGATTGTGAGACGGTAACGCAACAAAGGCGTATAAGAAAAGATGGGGAGGATGAAAGATTTGGTTGTATCTTGTCGACAGATCCCGGCCTTTCGGGTTGAGGGTAAATCTTGAAGCCTGTACCGAGCTTAAAGATTTCTCACCCGAAAAGACGGGTTCGGAATGACAAAGGAGATCAAACCAAATCCTTCGCC
>CALMJO010000173.1 GCA_937864375.1 uncultured Spirochaetota bacterium | reverse complement strand
AAATATTAATAGCACTTTTTCCATTAATTGATATTCATAAAGTCAGAGCACTAGATTCTGAATATATGCTACTACACCAGGCTTATTGATCCGCTGTCATGCTTGTCAATGTCGAACCACCGTCATGGTGAGCGGAGTCGAACCACCGTCATGGTGAGCGGAGTCGAACCATGCTTTTTGGTAGACACGCACCTCACGCCGACGGCCCTTCGAAGGGACTGTCCTGAACCTGCTGAAGGACACCGGGTGATCCGACTTTCTTCCTGATAAATGCTCATACAACCACGCGACTCGGCCCCCGTCAATGACTCCTGGTTTCAATGCCGATGCGTTTCAAAGTACGCTCCTGAGCGGAGCGTATTTTTTCTCCGTGAGTTCGAATTCCATCGTCACGCGCTCGCAGTGTTCGTTGATGGAGGTTTCACGAAACGTGTCCGCGATGCGCGCCCCGTCCTTGAGCTCCAGGATCCCGTAATCGCGCAGCTGCATCAGGTAGGTGCGGATGATCCCGAACGCCATCTTCTGGATCCCGAGCTCGTTCTGGTGTTCGTGGTCGTAACGGCCCAGGTTGACGTCGGCGGTCCGGTACGGTCCCGCGGCCACGTCGATGTCGATCCCGGTCTCCACGCCGTAGCGCTGCCAGAAACTGACCGAGTTGAAAAACCTGAGGCTCCCCGCCACTTCCCCCGCGAGCGGATAGGAGAGCCTGGAAAGCGCCGCGAGCCCGGGGTGCTCGATGGCCGAAAAGAGCGGCTGGGCCACGTATTTCTTCACGCGCCCCATCGCGCGCCAGAACCCCGCCTTCGCGAAATCGAAACCCTCGAGCACCGCGCCCGCGAGCCCCAGCGCGAAATGGGCGCCAAAATACTCGGGGAGCACGTCGGCGTCGAGGAAGACCACGATCACGTCATCTTCGCGCATTCCCTTTCGCATAACGGTATTGATATAGTACAGGCAACGGCGCATGTCGGCGCCCTTCCCCGGCTCGCCGCCCATGTCCGGCACGGCGTAGTCATTGCAGATCACGACCTGCGTGTCCGGATGCGCCTCGCGCGCGCGGGCCTCGGTGATCTCGGGACCCACTCCCTGCCTGCGGTGCGAAAGCACGAAGCCGTCTATGATGCCGCCCATCTCCCCGTCCAGGAGCGCGATCTTCCGTCCCACGAGCTCCGCCTCCCGCTCGCCGAAGGTAGAGAACACCACTATCACCCTGCTCCTGTACTTGAGCAGCCTCACGCGCTCCGCGGTGAATTCTTTCGCATCCAGATAACTGATTTCGCCCATGGCTGACCTCCCGGGGTGCGCGCATCCTAGCCCCACGCACGTGTTCCCGCAAGCACTTTCCGGGAAGTCCTTAATGGAATACCCGCCTCAAGTGGAAAGATAATTGATTCGAATTATCGATCGATGCCCGGATCACTTCATAAATCGTGGCAATAGCGTTTCTCCCACCAGCCGCCCTTCGACTCCGCTCAGGGTGACTTGTTGCCCGACAATGCAGGTTTTGAACCTCAAAATCAACGAGCATTGTTAATTCCTCGTCATGGTGAGCGGAGTCGAACCATGCATTATGGCAGACCCTCTCCTTCCGCCAACCGCCCTTCAAAAGGCCTTTCCAGAGCCCGCGGCAGGCAGGCGTTTAATCAAATGCACAGAGTCCGGAAAATGTTCTTGCTTTTTAATCTAAACCGTTTAAGCCTCTGGAATAAAAAATCGGAGGCAAGCACCTATGGAGAAATCGTCGTTTGGCCGGAAAGAGCTCTTTTCCGTGGTTCTTCTCGCAGTGATAAATCTCTTCCTGTTCGCGGACCAGAACCTCATGGCACCCAATCTCACGCAGATCGCCAATGACCTGGGGATCACCGATCCCAACATGCGCGACACCCTGCTGGGCGGCAATATAAGCTTCGTGTTCTGGATACTGGGCGGAGTGGTAACCCTCCTCATAGGCTACCTGACCGACATGGTCTCCCGTAAATGGCTGTTCATCATCACCATCATCATCGGCGAGATACCCTGCGTGCTTACCGGCTTCGTGCAGAATTACGACCAGTTGTTCTGGCTGCGTGCGGCGACCGGGATCGGGATCGGCGGGGCGCTCCCCCTTTCCTATTCGCTGATCGGCGACTACTTCTCCGCCAACCATCGCGCAACGGCATCCGCATGGATCGGCCTTGCGCAGGGAATGGGCATCGCGTCCGGACAACTCCTGGCGGGATTCATCGGCTCGCTGCCCGAGTACGGATGGAGGTTTCCCTTTATCGTCGTCGGTCTTCCAAATTTTCTGCTCATCATACTTTTCGCCCTTACGGTTAAAGAGCCCGCGCGCGGAAGCAGCGAGGAGAGCCTCAAGGAGCTTATCCAGAAGGGAATTGCCTATACCGGCAAGATCAACTTCTCCCTTTACAAGGACCTGTTTAAAATCAAGACCAATATTCTCGTCTTTCTCCAGGGAATCCCCGGCACGGTACCGTGGGGCGTCTTCTTTATTTTTCTAAACGACTTCTACTCGCAGGATAAGGGCTTCTCAGTCCAGGTGGCCACGCTCATCGTCATGGTGATCGGCGGTGCGGCCATCTTCGGCGCCTTTATCGGCGGCCTGATCGGCAACAGCCTCTACAATAAAAATCCCAGGCTTCTGCCCTTGCTCTGCGGCACCACTACTCTCCTTGGAATCATTCCCATGGCCTTTCTCCTGAACTACCCGTCACAGGTGGGCGTCGAAAACCCCGGCGTCATCGTACCTATACTCCTCGGTTTCGTCACGGGTTTCACGATCACGATCACAGGTCCCAACGTGAAGGCGATACTTCTAAACGTGAACTCGCCCGAGACGCGCGGCTCCATCTTCTCCCTCTTCAACCTCACCGACGACCTGGGAAAGGGCTTTGGCCCGGTCATCATCAGCACGCTCATCGTGGGGTTCGGCAGGCTCTGGGCGTTCAATATCGCGAACCTCTTCTGGGTCGTCTGCGGCGTCCTGCTCCTGGTCATGGTGAAGACCTTCCCGGCCGACGAGGCGAGGCTCAACGAGCTCCTCAGGGAACGCGCCAGGACCATGGTAAAATAGCCCGGGAGATCAAACATGAAACGGACCATTGCCATCGCCATCGCCCTCACCTTCCTCGCGGTCCTGCTCTACCGGCTCGCCTGCTCCCGAGAGGGAAGCAGGGAGCCCCAGGGCTACGTGATAGACAAGAGCGCGAACATCAGCAGGGACGACGTTATGCGCTACTTCAAGAACGTCCGCATCGACTCCCCCGAAACGGCGGGCCAGTATTTTTCCGAGTCCGTCGCGAACGCGCAGACCGTCCGCTTCTTCAAGTCGCTCCAGTGGAAGTTCCGCGAGATGAGCCTGGAGGACCACCTCAAGGCCGTCCACGACTACCTGCTCACCATCATGGACCCCGCGCGCGCCGAGGAGATGTTCGCCCTGTATAAAAAGTTCACGAAGTTCGAACAGGGCCTGGGCTCCGTGGTGCGCACGTGGAAACAGCCCGCCACGGTGAACGGGGCGCTCGCCTACCTCCGCAACCTCCAGGACCACAGGCGCGACTTTTTCGGGAAGGAGCTCGCCGACTCTCTCTGGGGCACCGAGGTCAAGCTGCAGGAATACCGGTTCCGGAAAGGACAGATCATCCATGACGACGCGCTCACCGGGGCGGAAAAGGAAAAGAAGCTCGCGTCCCTGAAGGGGGACATGTGGGGCAGCGACAGCGCGGACGCTCCCGACGGTTTCCAGAAGCCCTTCGACCGCTACACCGAGAAGCTCCAGATGTATTCCAGGGACCTGGACGGGATGGCGGAGGCCGACAAGTCCGTGAGAATAAGGGAGTTCCGCCGCGAGTACTTCAGCGACGACGTGGTGAAGCGCCTCGAGGGCGTGGACACCGAGCTTGCCGCCGAAAAACAGAAGGAAGAGGACTACCGGAGGCAGGAGTTCCGCATCCAGAGCGACGTGAACCTCACTGCCGACGAAAAGGAAAGGAAGATACTCGATCTCCAGAACGAAGTCTTTGGAAGCGAGGCCGACGCGTTCCGGCGTCGCGAAAACATCATGAAGGCGTCAAAGTAGGGTCTTTCCGCACAAGCATGAGCGCAAGCGCAGCCATGACGCACAGGATGGACGCGTAGACGATCCAGTATCCCGCGCGCGCGAACAGGCTGAGTTCCCCGATCATGCACACCCCCGCGCGCGCGGCCTCCCGCGAGAAAAGCCCCGTGCGCGCGAGCACCTCCCCGGCGGGAGACACGATGAGCGAAACCCCGCTGTTGGAAGCGCGAAGCACATAGCGCCGCTCCTCGACTGCTCGCATTACCGCGGCGCGCGCATGGATGCGCGGCATGTTCGAATCCCCGAACCACGTGTCATTGGAAACGTTCACCAGGAGCCCGGCGCCTTCTCGGACTGATTCCCTGATGAAATCGCCGTAGAGCAGCTCGAAGCATATGGAAGTCCCCACCCGCCCCCGCGCGGTGGCCGCCGAGTGCGCACCCGCGCCTTTAAGGAAGTGCGAGGGCGCCTCGTAGTACGAACCGAGCGCGCCCGCCTCGACCGGCGCGGTCTCCGCATAGGGGAGCAGTATCTGCTTGTCGTACGCCTCCACCTCCCCGCTGCCCGACACCAGCCACACGGAATTGTACATGCCGCCGGTGCCGCGGCGCAGCCCCCCCGCGACAAGCACGCTCTCCGGGCCGGCCGCCGCGGCGAGCTTCGCGAAGAGCTCCGGCTGGAGTCGTCGCGCGGAATTGAGCACCGTCTCCGGCCACACGACGATCCTGGGCCGGCCGGCCTCCTGCGCGCCCGTCATGGCCAAATACGTTTCAAGCCGTGCGTAAAAAGAATCCTCCTTCCACCGTTCACGCTGGCCGTGGCTCGCCTGGACCACCACCGCGTCCATGCATGAATCCCGGTCCCCGCATTGCGTGACTTCATCTCTCCACGCGTTGAGCGCCCAGGCGCCGTAGGCGCCCAGCCCCGCGACCAGGAGCAGCGCCGCGCCCGCCGGGACGAGCACCGCCCTGAGCCGATTTCCAAGCATGCCGGGCTCGATCCACATCCGGCGGGCGGATTCGGCAATGAGCGCGTTCACCGCGGTAAGCACCCATGCAAGGCCGTATGCTCCCCAGATGCCGGCCGTCTGGATGAAGAGCGGACTTGGCGTGAGCGCGTACCCCGGTCCGCCCCAGGGTACCATTCCCGGCAGCGCCTCCCTCGTGTACTCGCAGAGCACGAAGAGCGACGATACGGTCAAGGTGTTGAAAAAGAGAGAACGTCCCTTCATGAACCGGTATGCGGCACCAAAGGCGCCAAACATGATCCCCGCCGGAACGCACGCGAGTCCCGCCATGAAC
>CALMJO010000172.1 GCA_937864375.1 uncultured Spirochaetota bacterium | reverse complement strand
GCGGAGCAGGGACACAGCATCCAGGGGCGGATGGACGCGCCGGTTTTCCGGGACAAGCCCCGCTTCACCGACGCCGAATGGGACAGGCTGGCGCAGGGACTGGAGAAGCTCGGGAGGATCGCCGCGAAGAAGGGAATGACGCTCACCTATCATCACCACATGGGAACCGGCGTCCAGACGTTCGAGGAGATCAACCGCCTGATGGAGGCCACCGATCCCTCGCTCGTAGGGCTGCTCTTCGACTCGGGACACCTGGGGTGTGCGGGGATCGATCCGGCGCTGGTCCTGAAAAAATACGTGAAACGGGTAAGGCACGTTCATTTGAAGGATGTCCGCAAAGAGGTCCTGAAAAAGGCGCAGCGGCAGAACTGGAGCTTCCTGAAAGCGGTCAGGGAAGGCGTGTTCACCGTGCCGGGTGACGGCATGGTCGCCTTCAGGCCTCTCTTCAGGATACTGGAAGCGAACAAGTACAGGGGATGGATGGTCGTCGAGGCCGAACAGGACCCGGCGCGGGCGAACCCGCTCGAATATGCGCTGAAGGCGAGGAAATTCATCCGGAACGAAACCGGCCTGTAAGCTTTAAGTAAACGAGGTAAGCAATCATGTCAAAGCGTATAAGGGTAGGCGTGATCGGTGCGGGAAGGATAGGAAAGATCCACACCGAGAATATCGTTTATGGAGTGAAGGGCGCGGAGGTCGCAGCCGTCTCCGATTTGAAGATCGACGCGATACGTGACTGGGCGCAGGGGCTGGGCATCCGGAAGGTCACCGGTGACTATAAAGAGCTGCTCGCGGACCCGGAGATCGATGCGGTGATCATCTGCTCGTCCACGGACACCCATTCGCAGATCACGATCGAGGCGGCCGGCGCGAAGAAGCATATCTTTTGCGAAAAGCCGATCGACTACGACATCGTCCGGATCCACAAGGCGCTCGACGCGGTGCGCAATGCCGGCGTGAAATTCCAGGTGGGGTTCAACAGGCGCTTCGACCACAACTTCAAGAAGGTCCACGATCTCATCCGCGAGGGGAAGATCGGCGATCCCCATATTGTTAAAATCACCTCGCGCGATCCCGCGCCGCCCCCGCCGGAATACGCGAGGGTTTCGGGCGGCATGTTCCTGGACATGACGATCCATGATTTCGACATGGCGCGCTACCTGGCGGCGAGCGAGGTCGTGGAGGTGTACGCGCAGGGTGCGGTGCTCGTCGACCCCCAAATCGGGAAGGCCGGGGACATCGACACCGCCGTGATCACGCTGAAATTCGCGAACGGCGCGCTCGGCGTCATTGACAACAGCCGCAAGGCCGTGTACGGGTACGACCAGAGGGTCGAGGTGTTCGGCTCCGGGGGATGCGTTGCGGTGTCCAACGACACGCCGTCGTCCGCGGTGCTGAGCCGCGAGGACGGGGTGCATTCGGAGAAGCCCAAGTACTTCTTCCTCGAGCGCTACATGGAATCCTTTGCGACCGAGATGAAAATGTTCATCGATGCGGTACTGAACGACTCCATTCCGTCCGTCACGGGGGTGGACGGGCTCAAGCCGGTGCTGATCGGGCTCGCGGCGAAGCGGTCGCTGGCCGAGAACAGGCCGGTTAAAGTAGAAGATTAATCCAACGGGAAGAGGATGACAACATGGGAAAAGTGAAGGTGGGAGTAGCCGGGTACGGCGTAATAGGGCAGAGGCTTGCGGACGGTGTCGCGCTGCAGGGGGACATGGAGCTGGTGGGCGTGGCCGACGTGGCCCCGACCCTCGCGGTAAAGGCGCTGAAGGAGAGGGGGATGCCCTATGCATTCTACAATGCGCAGCCCGATAATAAGGTATCGCTCGAGAAGGCGGGAATCCGCTTGTCCGGTACGTTTGAAAAATTGGTCCGGGAATGTGACGTGATCCTGGACGCGACGAGCGCGGGCGTGGGGGCGAAGAACAGGGAACTGTACGCGAAGCTCGGAAAGAAGGCGATCTTCCAGGGCGGCGAGAAGAACAGCGTAGCGGACGTGTTCTTTCACGGGTACGCGAACTACGAGCAGGGGCTCGACAAGCAGTTTTTAAAGCTGACATCCTGCAACACCACGGGGCTCATTCGCGCGGTGGACTGCCTCGACAGGGCGTACGGGATCGAGCGGGTCGCGATCACCATCGTCCGGAGGGTCGCCGATCCCGGCGATTACCACAGGGGATTGACGAACGCCCTGCAGATGGACAAGGCCCCGAGTCACCAGGCGGTTGACCTGATGACGATCATGCCGCACATCCACGCCACCGGCATCCTGGTGCATACGCCCGTGACGCACGGGCACATCATCACGGTCGTCGCAACGCCCAGGAAAAAAATTTCCAGAAGCGGCGCAGCCGAGTGCTTCAGGGCGCACGACAGGATCCGCGTCGTCACCATCGACGAGGGATTCATAGGCAACGCGTCGTTCTTCAGGTATGCGCGCGACCTGGGCAATCCCAGGGGCGACATGTACGAGATAGGCCTGTGGGAGGACTCGATCGTCGAAACGGGCGACAGCATCATGTTCGCGATCAACATTCCCCAGGAGTCGGTGACTATCCCGGAGACGATCGACGGCGTGAGGGCGTCGATGGGCATGGAGAAGGACAGGCTCAAGGCGGTAGGGGCGACGAACTCCTTCCTGGGAATGGGCAAATGGAAATAGGCGGCGGCACTCCGCATCGTGCGCGGTTCCGCCAGGGGCCGCAGAGAGGAAAGGGATGAGATTCGGGATACACACCATCGACGATTTCGAGATCGCGGGGAAAACGGTCCTCTGCAGGGTGGATATCAACCAGCCCATCGACCGGAAAACGGGCTCACTGAAGGACCTGACGAGGATCAGGGGATGCCTCCCGACGATACGGGAGCTTTCAGAGAAGGGGGCGAAGCTCGTGCTCCTGGCGCACCAGGGCGGGGACCTCGAATACAAAAACTATTACACCACGCTTCCCCATGCGAAGGTCCTGGGCGGGCTCCTCGGCCGCGATGTGGGCTTCATCGACGACGTGACGGGCCCGTCCGCCAGGGAGAGAATACGCTCCCTCCGTAAGGAAGAAATCCTCCTCCTGGACAACGTGCGCTTCGTTTCCGAGGAGATGACCCTGTTCGAAACGAAGCTGAACCTCACACCGGAGGAGCAGAGCAGGACGCAGGTCGTGGCAAAGCTCGCGCCGCTCGCCGATCTCTACGTGTGCGACGCCTTCGCCGCGGCGCACCGGTCGCAGCCCTCGCTCGTGGGGTTCCAGGAAGTGCTGCCCTCGGCGATGGGGCGTCTCTTCGAGGAGGAGTTCTGCGTGCTTTCGGAGCTGATGGAGGATCCCGCGCGGCCCTGCGTGTTCATCCTGGGAGGTGCGAAGATACAGGACGCATTCATGATGATGAGCACCGTCTGCGGGAAAGGGATCGCGGACAAAGTGTTGACGGGCGGCCTGGTGGCGCACATCATGCTGCTCGCGAAGGGCCTGGATATCGGGAAGGCGTCCGCGGACTTTATTCGCAGCAGCAATCTCGCGGAATTCATTCCTGTTGCGGGAGGCATTCTCGAGAAATTCCCGGACAGGATCGTGCTGCCGTCCGACCTGGCCTTCGAGGAAGAGGGCGGGAGGAAAGAGCTCGCGCTGAAGCAGCTTCCGTGCGACGCGCTCCTCGCGGACATAGGCCATGAGACGGCCGCGGAGTACGTGAGGATAATCCGTGAATCGGGCACGGTTTTCGCGAACGGCCCCGTGGGGATCTTCGAAAAAGAGGCGACCGGCTACGGGACGCGCGCCCTCTGGGAGGCAATGGCCTCTTCCGGGTGCCGATCGGTCCTGGGCGGCGGCGACAGCATCGCGGCCGCGAACAGGTACGGGGTGGAAAAGGGAATTTCGTACATATGCACCGGCGGAGGAGCGATGGTGCGCTTCCTTTCAGGGGAAGAGCTCCCCGTGGTGAAAGCGCTCCGGAATGCGGCAAAGAGGTCCGGGCACACAGGGTGGAAGAGTCAGTGATAACTGGAAAATCATGGAGAAAAAGGATGTCGGATAAGAAAATAGCGGTGCTTCCGGGCGACGGGATCGGCCCGGAGATCGTGGCGGAGGCGTTGAAGGTTCTGCGCAGGATCTCAACGGTGACGGGGACCGGCTTCGCGTTCACCGAGGCGCCGGTGGGCGGAGCGGCCATTGACCTGTCCGGGGAACCGCTTCCCCGATCCACAATCGAAGTCTGCGAAAAGGCGGACGCCGTGCTGTTCGGGTCAGTGGGCGGGCCCCAATGGGAAGCCCTGCCGCCGGAGAAGCAGCCCGAAAGGGGAGCCCTGCTCCCGCTCAGGAAGCATTTCAGGCTTTTCGCCAACCTGAGGCCCGCGATCATTTTCAAGGAGCTCAGGGACGCCTGCCCTTTAAAGGAAACCGTTATCGGGGACGGGTTCGACATCATCATCATCCGCGAGCTCGTGGGCGGCATCTACTTTGGCGAGCCCAAGGGACGCGAGGGAGACCGCGCCTGGGACACCCTTGTGTATACAACGCCGGAGATCGAGCGCATCGCGCGCGTCGGTTTTGAAACGGCGCGCAGGAGGAGCAAAAGACTGACCTCCATAGACAAGGCGAACGTTCTCACCACGATGGTGCTGTGGCGGGAGACGGTGAACCGGATAGCGAGGGAATACCCGGACGTCTCCCTCAATCACATGTATGTCGACAACGCGGCGATGCAGCTGGTGCGCAATCCCCGGCAGTTCGACGTCATGCTCTGCGACAACATGTTCGGCGACATCCTTTCGGACGAGGCGGCGATGATTACCGGATCGCTGGGCATGCTCCCCTCGGCCTCCCTGTGCGAAAGCTCGTTCGGGCTTTACGAGCCGGCGGGCGGATCGGCGCCGGACATCGCCGGGAAGGGGATAGCAAACCCCATCGCACAGATCCTCTCTGCGGCGATGATGCTGAAATACAGCTTCGGGATGGAGTCCGCGTACGACATGATCCTGGGTGCGGTGGAGAGAGTGCTCGCGGAGGGATACCGGACCGCCGATATCATGTCGCAGGGGAAGACACTGGCGGGGACCGCGGCGATGGGCGATCTTATCGCGGAGAGGATCCGCGGATGAAGGAAGGCGGTGGATCCGCTCGCGGGCGAACAGGAACGGCGCCTGACGGAGGGGCATGCATCACCATGTCGTTCCTGAAGAATCTCCCGGTGAATTGAATCCAGCCGGGATTCGTGAATCGCTGCATGTATATGCGTGTCACAAACACCGCTGTTGCCACGGGCCGGCCAATATGGAAACCCGCATCCTGATGAGAAATATGCGTCTCGCGATATCTTTGAACCGGTACGCCAAGCCCCGGAATTCCGAAAAAAGTGGTTGTCATATTAGTAAGCCTTTAGGCTGCTAAGTCAGCCTTCTTCATTTTCTTATCCATAATTGC
>CALMJO010000171.1 GCA_937864375.1 uncultured Spirochaetota bacterium | reverse complement strand
GCTTCTCGAGCATGCGTCCCCCGAACGGGAACAGCCCCGCGAAGAACGCGAGGAAAATCATGTAGGGCATTCCCCCCTGGAACGCCCCTATCGAAAACAGCTTCTGCACGGGGACCTTGAAGACGCTGTACGCGTACACGCTCCCCAGGCAGATGTTGATGAGAAAACCGAACACGATGAAGATCCAGCGGCCCTTTTCCGCCGGGAGACCGAACAGCCGCGCGTCATTGGACATGAGCCATCCTCCGGAAATTATATTATATGACATGCTTACAACAAAGCTGGCAATTTGTTATGGTATGAAAAATATTGCAACTATATTTTTTCTACGACAAAATGTGTAAGAGTGGGAGATGGGGAGATAGAGGAGATGAGGAAGTTCATCCCCCTTTCCGTTTCATCACGTACCTGAACACGCAGTGGTCCGCGCCCGTCTGGTGCCGGTCTTTCAGTATGAGCTTCACGTCCGGGTTGTAGCCGTCCAGGATCGCGTAGTCCGCGTACTTGCAGTAGATCTTGGCGTAGTCGCGCAGGCCCCAGGCGTCGGCGGCGGCCATGAAGGTGCACGCGCCCACCCTCGCCTCCAGGTCCCCGTCCGGGAAGGAGGGCTTCACGGCGAAGTTTTCGGGACCGATGTCGGTATGGATGAGCCAGTTGCGCAGGGAGAGCGGCTTCCGGTTCCTCCTCACCGCATCGGCGATCCGCCTGCCGCGCTCCCTCCCGAATTCCTCGATGGCGTCCCTTAAAAGCTTTTCGCCCTCGACAGGACCCATCTTCGCGATGACATGCTTCGCCGTGGTCGCGAAGAGCTGCGACGCGAGCCCAAAGCCCGGCGTCTGGTAGCGCCTCCCGTTTTTAAGGCGCGCGAAAAGCACCTTTATGAGGTAGGGGAAAGAGAGTCCCCTTTTCTTTTCCCGTTCGAGCTCGTTCATGTCGTTTCTCCTTTCATGTAGTGTGCTTTAGTAAAGGAAAGGGAGAGGTGGGGATTGAAGAGATGGAGGAGACAAAGGATCTGGTCATAAAGGCAATTCGCATTAATGCGGATTCCGGCTCATCCCAATCCTTTATCTCTTCAATCGCCTTTTCTTTTATCTCCTCATCCCCCTTTCCGTTGTTCTGGCTCCGTCTGAAATTCCAGCTCCGTGAGAGCGCGCATGGCATCGTCCGCGGAGGTTCCGCACATCTCGCGGGAGGGCGCGAGGCTCCGGCAGAATTCGGGCCGCAGGGGGCTCTCATGGATCGCGCACAGGTTTTCCGCGGTGAGGTTCGCGCACCTGACGCCCGCGGGTTTGCCGCCCGGCATTCCCGGCAAAGGCGTCGCTATCGACGGCGCGATGCAGCAGGCGGCGCACCCGGGGCGGCACAATGTCACCGCTTCCGCGTCGGCACCGACTTCGCGCATGTTTTCATTTTGAAGCACCGGCAGCTCGGCCCCCTATTCCTTACCCTGCCAACGATTGAAC
>CALMJO010000170.1 GCA_937864375.1 uncultured Spirochaetota bacterium | reverse complement strand
AATCCTCCCTGCCGGCGATTACGAACTTGATCTCGTCGGCGGGCTTCAAAAATTCAAGGTTGCCGATGAGGAAACAGCCCGCGTGGCCGCTCGAGGGCGTCTTGACGTCGGCGATTATCCGCGCGCCCTCCGGCACGGCGTCCAGCGGGACGCTCCCGTTCGTTTCAACCTGGACCCTGTATCCAAGTCCGATGAGCTTCCGGATGAGCAGGGGCGCGTGCTCCTGTAACAACGGTTCGCCGCCGGTGAGGGTGACGTGGTGGGGCCTGCCGCGCCGCGCGACCCTCCGGGCGATTGCGTCCACGCTCATGGGCGTTCCCCCCAGGCGCGACCCCGGCGTGTCGCACCAGGAGCACGAGAGGTTGCATCCCGCCAGGCGCACGAAGACCGAGGGAAAGCCCGCGGTGAGAGTCTCGCCCTGGATGGAGAGAAATATCTCGCTCACGAGGAGCGTCGCCTTGTCGCTCCGCTTCATTCATTTCACCGCTTTCAAAAAATAGTACCCGCCGTCAAAGCTCGTCCGTGTCCGGAGCGCGCGCCATTCAGTTTGCCTGGTCATAGATGCGCCGGAACTCCCTGATGTATTCGGCGATGATCTCGCGGTTGTCGAGCAGGATGACGTTCTCGTCGTTCTTCGTGTTCGCGCCCCTGGAGAAATTGAACGAGCCGGTGATGAGCAGCGCCTCGTCTATTATGATCACCTTGTGGTGCATGAGGCGGGGGTTGCGGTCGAGCTTCACCGCGACGCCCTCGACGAGGAGCTTCGCGTATTCGCAGTGTTCGGTACCGGAGCCCTCCTTTTCGAACACGCCCTGGACCGTGATCCCCTTTTTATGAAGGCGGATGAGCTCGTCGGCGATCGGGTCGCTCGTGAACGAGAACGCGAGGAAGCGCACCGACTTTTTTGTTTTGCCCAGCCTGTCGAGGATGATGCGCTCGATGTTGTCCTCGGGCGAAAAGTAGGCGTTGATGTTGGTGTCCTCGATCTTCACGTAATACTTTTTCGTGAGAAAGCCGAACACGCCGGGCTCTTTCCTGTTGCTGAATATTCCGCCCTCGTGCATCTCGCGAAATTCCGCCTGGAAGATCGCGGCGAGGTCCGACGAGCGGATGGCGATAGCGTTGTTGTCGTCCTCGAACGCGCCGTTGTAGGTGAGATTGTAGGACCCCGTCCAGGTGATCTCGTCGTCGATGACGGCGAACTTGTCGTGCATGAGCGCGCGCCGCTCGTCGGTGACCACGGGGATGCCCGCGTTGACGAGCGCCCACACCTGGTCGCCCACGGTATCCTTCTCCGTCACGATGCGGACGTCCACCCCGCGCTTCTTCGCCGCGATGAGCGCCTGCGCGATGCGCTGCGAGCTGATCGAATAGAAGGCGCCATGGAAGGATTTCCGCGCGGCGTCGATGCGCTGGACAAGCGCCTCCTCGGGGTTCTGCGTGAAGGCCGCGGCGCCGCCCGGGGCGGTGAAGTAGACGTTCCACCACCGCTCGCCCGCGCCCGCGGAAAAGGCGCGCGCGAGGAGGATAAGCGCGGTTACGGCACACAGTACGGCGGCCGCCCCGCGCGACGCGCACCGGCTAGCGGTCATGGCGGTCCCTCCCCAGCACGCGCGAGAACTCGAGGAGGTCGGGGGCGGGCCTGCCCGTTATGTGAACCTTGAAGATCCGGAAATAGGACCTCACCATTTCCCCCATGCCGGAAAGGGGGGCGTCGCCCTCCCGCAGCTTCGCCAGGAGATCGTGCGATTCGCGGTCTATGAACAGGATGAACTCGTTCAATCCCTGCGCCGTGTCGAACGAATAGCGCACCGACACCAGGCGCGCGCGGTCCATGGATTTGCTTTCCCTGAAGGACATGAGCGCGGCATCGAG
>CALMJO010000169.1 GCA_937864375.1 uncultured Spirochaetota bacterium | reverse complement strand
TTATCCTCATTTCGAACAACATCTTCAGCCGGATCGTGAACGAGCTCATCGCCGAAAAGACGGCGCAGTCGCTCGACGAGTCCCTGCGCATGTCGCGCGACGTGCTCGCCCAGAAAACGGCGGACGTGCAGGCGGAGCTCGCTACCCTTGAGTACTCGCTGGCCACGGGAGGCCTTTCGGCGGAGACCGCCGGGGAACGCCGCACCATCGAGCGAATCTTCTCCCTGCGCGGGTACGAAGTCGGCTATTACCGGGTGCTTGGCGCGGGCGACCTCTGGAACGCGGTGGCCGAGACCGGGCCCATGAAGCGCGCCGATATCTCGGCGGCGACCGTGAAGCTCCTGCGGGCGATGCGGCTGGAACAGGGCAGGCGCGTGTACTCGATCTCGGTCGGGGGCGATGCGGTGATGCTCGGTACGCTCACGGCCGGGACCGGAATCATCGCGATCGCGTACGTGGTACCCCGGGAGGTCTATGACCGGATCGCGCTTTTCGAGGAATCGATGAGCCGCTTTACGCAAAGCGAATACCTGAAACCGTATTTCGAAACGGGCGTGGGCATTTTCCTGTTATTGCTCTCCATCGTCATCATCGTGCTCTCCATCGTGGTGAGCATGGTGCTCTCGCGCAACATCACGCGCCCCGTGGTCGAGCTCGAGAAGGCTGCGCGCACTGTCGCGTCGGGACGTTTCGACATCACGCTGCACCGCGACTCGCAGGACGAGCTTTCGCTCCTGTTCGATTCATTCAACCAGATGGTACGCCAGCTGGAGCATAGCAGGAAGGTGATGTTTCACTCGCAGAAGCTCGAGGCATGGAGGGAGATGGCCCGCAAGCTCGTGCACGAGATCAAGAATCCCCTCACGCCCATACGCCTTTCGGCCGAGCGCATCCAGAAGCGCTATTCGGAAAACCACCCGGACATAGGGAACATCGTGATGACAGGCACCGAAACCATCATCGAGGAGGTGAAGGTGCTCATGAACATGCTTTCGGAATTCACGCGCTTCGCGAGGCTTCCCGAGATCCATCCCGTGCTCGAAGACCTGAATCCCGCAGTTGAGTCCTGCGTCAATTTCTTTCACGGGCACGAGGGCATAGAGTTTCACATGGGGCTGGCGCCGGATATTCCAAGGCTATTGCTCGACAAGGGGCTCCTCAGGCAGGCGCTCACCAACGTGGTCCAGAATTCGATCGATGCGCTGGGCGGGCGTGGCAATATTTACATTCGCACATGGAGAGAAGGGGAGTCGGGGGGCAGGGTGTACGTGAGCGTCTGCGACGACGGGCCCGGGATCAAGCCCCAGGACGTGGAAAAAATTTTTGAGCCCACCTTCTCCACCAAGGCGCACGGCACGGGGCTTGGACTCACCATCGTGGAGAAGATCATGCTCGAACATCGCGGAAAAATCATGTGCCGGTCGAAGCCCGGCGAGGGCACCGAATTCATATTCGAGCTGCCGATTCCCTGAGCGGGGTGAAACAATGGCGCGCATTCTTATCATAGACGACGAACCGAACATCATAAAGACGCTTACGGCGATCCTCCAGGACGAGGGCCACGAGGTGTCGTCGGCCAAGGCCGGGCAGGAAGGACTCGGTTTCATCAAGCGCAGCGACGTCGACGTCGTTCTCCTGGACGTGTGGCTTCCCGACATCGACGGGATCGAGGTGCTCCAGCGCGTAAAGGAGTCGCGGCCGGACATCGCGGTGATCATGATCTCGGGTCACGGCTCCATCGACATCGCGGTGAAGTCCACCAAGATGGGGGCCTTCGACTTCCTGGAAAAGCCGCCCTCCATGGAACGCGTCCTTACCTCGGTGAACAACGCGCTCGAGCAGCTGCGCCTGCGCCGTGAAAACCTGCAGCTCCGCCGCGAGGCGGGAATGGAGGACGAGATGATCGGCGGCTCCGCCGCAATGGGAGAGATCCGCCAGACGATCGAGACCGCGGCCGCGACCAATGCGCGCGTCTTCATTACCGGGGGGAACGGAACGGGAAAGGAGCTCGTCGCGCGCGCGATTTTCCGGCGCTCGAAGCGCTCCGACAGGCCCTTCATAAAGGTGAACTGCGCGGCGATCCCCACCGAGCTCATCGAGAGCGAGCTGTTTGGCCACGAGAAGGGATCCTTCACCGGGGCGATCGCGCGCAGGCTCGGGAAGTTCGAGCTCGCGCACGGGGGCACCATCTTCCTGGACGAGGTGTGCGACATGAGCGCCAGCGCGCAGGCCAAGGTGCTGCGCGTGCTCCAGGAGCAGCAGTTCGAGCGCGTGGGCGGCGCGGACACGATCACCGTGGACGCGCGCGTGATAAGCGCGACGAACATCGACGCGGAAAAGGCCATCAGCGGCGGCAGCTTCCGCGAGGACCTGTACTACCGCCTGAACGTAATTCCCATCCGCGTTCCCTCGCTCGCCGAGCGCCGGGACGATATCCCGCTGCTGGTTTCGTACTTCATGGAAAAGTTCACCAAGGAGCACGGCCTCGGGAGCAAGGAGATCACCGCCGACGGCATGGACCTCCTCCTTGCGCACCCCTGGCCGGGAAACGTGCGCGAGCTCAAGAACGTGATCGAGCGCATCTCAATCATGGTACCCAGGGAGGAAATAAGCGCCGCCGACATCAAAAAGCACCTCGCGACGAAGGCCGCGGGCAGGGTCTCCCAGGGGGACGCGTCCTCCCTCAAGTCCGCGCGCGAGGACTTCGAGCGCGAGTTCATCGTCAGGGCGCTCGAAAAGAACGACGGCAACATAACGCTCACGGCAAAGGAGCTGGGCATGGAGCGCACCAACCTGCACCGGAAGATAAAGCAGTACGGGATCGAACCGGGAAAGGCGGGGGAATAGGGGAGCCGATGGACGAAGCAAGGACGGCGCTCGCGGCGCTCGTCAGGCGGCAGGCCCGCGGAGGCAGCATGCTCCTGTGGCGCGGCGAGGAGGAGCGCGCGTTTCTCCAGGCGCTGCTCGACGCGGGAGCGCCGGAGACGGGAACGGCCCCGGGCGAAAGCGGGCCCGCGCCCCGGGCGTCACTCAAGGACGAGCTGCGCACCTGCTCCAGGTGCCATGCGACGGGAGAGCGGAGGGCGCCGTTCGGGACGGGCGCCAGCGGCGTGATGATCATGCTCAACCCCCCGGCCATGATGGGCCGCGCCGAGCGCGCGGCCTACCGGAAGGAATCGGCGGAGCTGTTAAGGAAGATGTGCGCATCGATCCGGCTGGACATTGAGCAGTGCTACGTGACCGGGACCATCAAGTGCGAACCGGGGGGTGCGGCGATCTCGCCGGGCGCCATGCTCGCGCAGTGCGAGCACATCCTGGAAAGGGAGCTCGAGGAGCTCAAGCCGCGCTTCGTGCTCGTGATGGGCGACATACTCCCGCTCAAGCGGGTGAAGGACCGGTTCACCCAGGCGCGCTGGTTCGCCGTGGAGCACCCGGTCGCGCTCATCAAGAACCCGGATTTAAAGAAGCGCGCCTGGACGACGCTCAAGCTCCTGCGCAAGGCGCTCGACGAGACGAACGACGCCCCATGAGCTACGCCGACGTCTACGTGGGATATCCCGTCGAAGGGTCCTTCACCTACCGCGTGCCCGCGGGCATGGATGCGCGCCCCGGGATGCGCGCACGGGTCAATTTCAAGAACCGCACCGTTACCGCGTTCGTGCACCGCGTGCACGACGAAACGCCCTCCTTCGTTGTGAAGGACATAAGCGCCCTCATAGACGCCGAGCCGGTCTTTGACGGGAAACTGCTGGACCTGTGTTCCTACGTCGCGGACAATTATTTTTCGAGCGTGGGCGAGGCGCTGGCCATGGCGCTCCCTTCGGGGCACAGGCCCTCGTCGCGCCACGAGAAACTCCGCGAGGGCGCCCTTCACGAGCCCGCGCTCACAGACGAGCAGGGCGCGGTGTTTGACGCAATTCTCGCCTCGCGCGAAGCAGGCGAGCGCGCGCACCTGGTTTTTGGCGTGACGGGGAGCGGGAAGACGGAGCTCTACATGGCGCTCGCGCGCCGCGTGATGGACGAGGGAAGGTCGATCATCTACCTCGTTCCCGAGATCTCGCTCTCCTCCCAGGTTTTTACGCGGCTCGAGGCCGTCTTTGGTTCCGAGCTCATCGTGTACCACAGCATGCTCACGGCAAACCAGCGCCTCCACAACTGGATGCGCTTCCGAAGCGGCGACGCGAAGATCGCGGTGGGGACGCGCTCGTCCGTGTTCCTGCAGCCGCCGGACCTGGGTCTCATCGTCATCGACGAGGAGCACGACGCCTCGTACAAGGAGCACAGCACGCCGCGCTACAACGCGCGCCGCGTCGCCTTCAGGCGCGCTCGGGAGGAGGGGGCGCTGGTCGTCATGGGAAGCGCGACCCCGTCCATTGAGTCGCTCTACGCGGCCGAGCGCGGCATGATGCGCCTGCACCGGCTCTCCAGGCGCTATGCCGGCGCGACGCTCCCCGAGATCGAGGTCGTGGGGCTTCCCTCGCTCTCCCCGTCAAAGATGCTGTCGACCCCCCTGCTGCTCACGACGAAGAAGGCGCTCGAGGCGGGCGGCCAGGCAATTTATTTCCTGAACCGCCGCGGCTTCGCGCCCTTCCTCCTGTGCGGGGAGTGCGGCGAGTCCGTCGCGTGCCCGCACTGCAGCATAAGCCTGAGCTTTCACCGCGACGATACCCTGCGCTGCCACTACTGCGGCTATTCACGGCACGTGCCTGCGACCTGTCCCTCGTGCTCCGCGGAGCGCATGGAGAAGGTGGGCACTGGCACCCAGCGGCTGGAGCACGCGGTGGAGACGGCCTTCGCGGGACGGCGCATCTTCCGGCTGGACCAGGACAGCGCGCGGAAGAAGGGAACGGCCCGGGACCTCGTGGAGGGCATGAAGGCCGGCGAGATCGACATCCTGCTGGGGACGCAGATGGTGGCGAAGGGGTTCGATTTCGAGCGCGTCACGGTGGTGGGCGTGATCCTCGCGGACATCGGCATGAACCTCCCGGATTTCCGCGCGTCCGAGCGCATATTCTCGCTCCTTCTTCAAGTTGCGGGACGGTGCGGCAGGGGAAATGTCCCCGGGCGCGTGATCATACAGACCATGAACCGGGACGCTGAGCTCTTCACATTCCTGAAACGCCACGACTACGCGGGCTTCTACCGCAGCGAGCTGGCGGCGCGGAAGGCCTGCGATTACCCGCCCTTTTCCAGGCTCGCGCGCCTCCTGGCGCGCGGTACCGACGACGAGCGCACGGCGAAGACGATTGCCGGCGTGGCCGAAGCGGTAAAAGGCGTTCTCGCGCGGCAGGAGGCGGGGACCGTGATGCTCGGCCCGGTGCCGGCGCCGCTGGCGAAGATCGGGGGAAACTTCCGGCACCACCTGATACTCAAGTCCCGCGACTCCGACGGCATGCGGCGCGCGCTCGCCGCGGCGAAGGAGTGCGTAATTCCGCACAACGTCTACCTGGAGATCGACGTGGACCCGATGGACCTCATGTAAGGCGCGCCTACTTCCCGCGCGCGCCTTCCAGCTCCCGCTCGATGATCATGAACAGCGCCTCCCTGGGGAGCGCCCCCTCGAACCTGCGTCCGTTGATGAAGAGGGTGGGGGTCGCGCCTATGGCGAGCGATTCGGCGAGCTTGAGGTCCTCGGTGAGGATCTCCTCGGTACGCGGCGACTGCACCTCTTTCAGGAGAGCGTCCGCGTCCGTGACGCCATGGGCGATAAACAGCGCGACGTCCGGCGAGTAGCGCCGCGCGATGTCGCCGTACGAGGCGAAGTGCTTCTGGAGGTAGTCTTCGAACACGCCCGTCCGCGCGGCGGCGATCATGGCGCGCGAGGCGAAGCATGAATTGGGGTACTTCGTGTGCTTCACGAACTCGTTGCACCCGTGGTCTAGCGGGAAGCTGTAATAGACGAAGCGCACCCTGTCTCGGTAGCGCGCGATCGCCTGCTTTTCCACCTGGAAAAACTTGTAGCACGCGCTGCAGAGGAAGTCGGTGTAGACGGCGACGGTCACCGGCGCGTTTTTAGGACCCACGGCGAGCGTGCGCTCCGGGAGGTTCATTGCCTCGGGCGCCCTGGAATAGAACTCGTTCACGATGGCCCTTGTCTCGTCGGGCCCCGGTCCCTGCGAGGCGGTCTTCACGGAGAGTATCGTGGAGGTGGCGAAGACCGCGAAAAACAGGAGCACCGAGAAGACGATGAAGAGCGACGACGCTGCGCGCATGCCCGGATC